>JAUWJJ010000018.1 GCA_030607765.1 Candidatus Aerophobota bacterium | reverse complement strand
TTGCCAAAATCCTTTTCGAAAACTAAACTATTACGAATTTTAAATGAGATTAAGGAAGAAACGGTAGTTTAATTATGATTATTAGAAAAAGGATAGTGATTACAGGGATAGGAGTAGTTAGTTCCATAGGGATTGGGAAGGAAGCCTTCTGGGAATCTCTTAAATCAGGAAAATCCGGAATTAGCAGTATAACTCGTTTTGATACCTCTAAACTTTCAGTAAAAATAGCAGGGGAGGTAAAAGATTTTGACCCTTACCGGTTTATGGATAAAAAGCTTATCAGAAGAACCGATCGTTTCTCTCAGTATGGAATTGCTGCATCTAAAATGGCAGTTGAAGATGCCAGTATTGACCTTAGTCGGGAAGATAGAGAACGGGTAACCGTATTTATGGGTGCAGCTATAGCTGGAGGGGAGTTTGCAGAAGAACAACATACAATTATCGTCAAACAGGGGCCTCGCAAAGTCAGTCCTCTTTTAAGCATTATATTTTACAATGATTCCTGTGTAGCTCAAATATGTATTGAGTTGGGATTAAAAGGAGGTAGCGTTACTCTTGCCGGTGCCTGTGCAGCAAGTTCCACAGCCATTGCTTATGCCTTTAACCGAATAAGGGAAGATCACGCCGATGTTATTTTGGCAGGAGGGGTAGAGACTCCTATAATAATCAGCTTTGTTGCCACAATGAGTAAGCTCGGAGCTATGTCCCGGCGTAATGATCAGCCGGAAAAAGCTTCTCGTCCTTTTGATAGGAAACGAGATGGATTTGTAGTAGGAGAGGGAAGCTGCGTTCTCGTTTTAGAGGAACTAAATCATGCTCTAAGAAGGGAAGCTCCTATTTATGCAGAAATTGCAGGAGTTGGCACAAGTACCGATGCCTATCATATAACTTCTCCCGAACCAACAGCAGAACAAGCCTCAAGAACTATAAGACTGGCACTGATTGATGCAGAACTCTCACCTGATGAGATAGATTACATTAATGCTCACGGTTCCTCCACTCAGGCCAATGATGTAGCAGAAACCAGAGCAATAAAAAAAATATTTGGAGCCCATGCTTATAATCTGGCTATATCTTCCACGAAATCCGAATACGGACATCCCATGGGAGCAGCTGGTGCTATGGACTTAGCTGCTACCTGTCTTGCTATTGAACAAAACCTCATCCCTCCCACAATAAACTACGAGTTCCCCGACCCTGAATGTGATCTGGATTAAACTCCTAATAAAGCCAGGATAGCCAGGATAAATAATGCCCTATCCAATTCCTTTGGTTTTGGAGGGCATAATGCCTGTATTGCAATAAAAAGGTTTAAATAGTGTATCCCACTATTTATCGTTACGGGTTGCTGGGAGTCGTAGTTTCCTCTTTTTTGGTAGCTTTTATTGTTTACATTAAAGCTTATCAGGACAACAAAAAATCGGCATTTTTACTGGTAAACGCTGCTACCGGAATTTGGGCTTTGTGCCTTTTTATTTTTCACACCTACCATGAACCTCAAATTTTCTGGCTTCGTTTTTCACACCTTGCCGCAATTTTTGTTCCTGTAACCTTTATTCACTTTGTTTTTGTTCTTCTGGATGAAATTTCTCAAAGAAAAAGACGGCTAACTTTATTTTACCTTATTGCTCTAATTCTCGGACTGTTAAGTTTTACTAAATTGTCTATAGCTGGCATTACCTACAAGGGGATAATGGGTTATCATCTAATCCCGGGACCGATCAATAAAGTATTTAACGTAATGTTTTTCTTGCTTGTGCTTTACGGATTCCTTTTAATGATTAAAGCTCTGAAGAAAAGCTCAGGATTTCAGAAAAACCAAATAAGATATTTCCTATTGGGATCTATTCTGGGATTTGGAGGAGCAATCTCTACTTTCCTTCCCCTTTACAATGTTAATATTCCTCCCCTGGGAGTTCTGGCTATCCCCGGTTATGGAATAATTCTGGCCTATGCCATACTTAAACATCGACTGATGGACATGCGCACAGTTGTAAGTAAGGGATTGATTTACTCTGCAACTACTATTCTTTTGTTTGTTCTGGTTTTACTCCTGGAAGTTATGGTAGTTACTCATTATAAAATAACCCTACCCACGAGATTCTTCCTCTATATTTTAGGTTTTTGCTTTTTTCTGGTGCTCGTGTTAAAGCCTATGCGCGCAAAGTTAGAACAACTGGTAGAAAAACTGATCTTTGGACGATCCAGAATCGCCTACGAAGAGTTAAGAAAGGGCAGTAGAGAGTTGGTAACCATACTGGATAATGAGGTATTGGTCAGATTTTTTTTAAAAATGGTTGTTCGAGCGACTGGTGTGAACTGGGGAGAACTCTGGTTAATTGATGAAAAAACAGAGGATTGCCGTTTAGTAGCTCGAATGGGAAAAGAAAGAGATGAATCCTGGCTAAACGGAAATTACCTTTTAAGAAAAAATTTACCCCTGATTAGATTATTAGAAGAGAAGAAAAAACCCCTACTTCGGGAAGAGATTTTTCCCCTTCTCAAAAAAAGTGAAGATGAAAACATTGAGGACAAATTGGGAATTAACAATTTATCTCTTGTCATTCCTGTATTTTTCAAAGATTCCCTCAAAGGTTGTCTTTTTCTGGGAGAAAAAAAATCCGGTGATGTATTCTCACCCTACGAGCTGCATACACTAACTCTTCTCAGTGATGAGGCTGCTATAGCTATTGCTAATGCCCAGCTATTTCAGCAAATTCAAAGGATGAAAGAATACAACGAAAGTATAATTAATAATGTGGATAGTGGACTCATCGTGATTAATGAAGAAGGAAAAATCGCTACTTTTAACCAAAAAGCTGAAGAGATGACCGGACTCTCCTTGCATAAAGTATTGAATGAAACAGCGGAGATATTAATATCTCCGCTTGATGAGATCATTCCCAGGTGCTGGCAAACTAAAAAATCCATTTCCCTTCCTGAAGTTGTCCTGAAACTCGGAAAAAACCATACTCTGGTGGTCAATTTGAATACATCCTTTATAGATGAGGGGAAAGAAAGGGTCGGAATGGTCATTATTCTTACCGATCTTAGCGAAGTGAAAAAGTTAGATGAAAAAGTCAGACAAGCTGAGAAAATGGCCAGTATAGGGTCCATGGTATCTCAATTGGCTCATGAAATTAAAAATCCTCTTTCCTCCATCAAAGTTTTCACGGAACTCCTTCCAGAAAAGTTTCAGGACGAGGAATTTAGAAAGAAGTTTTTTTCGATAGTCTATGGGGAGATAGAGAGAATCGATAGCCTTATTAACCGAATGCTTAACTTACATCGAATCACCGCAGCCCAATATGAAATGGCCTCTATTGATGAAATAATTGAAGATGTGCTTTCTTCCCTCAGTCTCCAGATAAGGAATCAAGGTATAAAAGTGAAGGTGAGTCATTGCCAGGATCTTTCACGAATATGGGTTGACCAACAGAGCCTCAAAGAAGCTTTTTCCAATATCCTTATCAACTCAATTCAGGCAATGCCTCAGGGCGGAAATATAACTATTTCTACCCGGAAGAGGAAAGATAAAAACACAACCAGAGCAATCCTGGAGATTAATTTTACTGACGAGGGAGGAGGGATTCCAAGAAATTGTCTGAATAAAGTTTTTGAACCTTTCTTTACCACAAAATCCCAGGGCTCAGGGTTAGGTCTTTACATCTGTTATCAGATTGTCCAGGCTCATCAAGGTAAGATCGGGGTAAGGAATACTGGCTTGGGAGCAGAATTTACTGTTTTATTAGCCATTGTTGAAAAATAGAGCCCCTTGTTCGGATAAAATAAAAAAGGAGAATGTATGGTCAACATACTTTTTATTAGCTGTGAAGAGAAAAAAAAGGAGTTTTTAAGCCACCTTTTAGGACCCGAGTACTTTATTATTGTAAGTGATGAGGACCGGAAGAAAATCGACAGTCTTGTTCCTGCGGTGGAACTTGTAATTGTTGATTTTTCTTCTCTGGAATGGGAAGGTTTGAATGTTATCACCAAAGTGAGACAGTGCGATGATTCAATAGTTATTCTCGGTGTGGGCAGACAGGTAAAGAAAGAGATAATCCAGGCAGCCCGAGAGAGGGGACTTGCTGAGTATGTAGATATGGACAGGGATATTACCTTTCTTTCCAGACTGATAAGAGAAAGAGTGGAAAAGGAAATGTTAATCTCTAAAATAAAAGAAGAAAAAATCTCCAGGGAACCGCTTCATCATTCCTTACCTCCGGAAAAAGAGAAATTTTTCTCTTTAGAAGAGTGGCAATTTCTTGAGGAGATATCACGCTTTTTAATCCATGGGTATAATTTAGATGAACTGATGCAATTTTTTCTGAGTTTTTTAAACAGGATGTTCGGAATAACCCGACTTTGCCTTCTTTTAAAAGATGAGATAAAAAATAACTATTGGGTAAAAGCCTGTCTGGGGATGGCAGAGGAGATGAAAGAATACGTTCAACTTTATCCTCAGCGAGGATTGGCGAAGTTCCTTGCCAGAGAAGGGACAGTGATAACCAGAGAGAGTATCGCTCAGATTGATTTTAAAATCACCCATGAGATAAAACAGGAGATGAAACTTATCCACTCCAATGTTGTAATTCCCCTTTCTCCCCAGGGTGAGTTGATAGGAATACTGGGTCTTGGACCAAAGATCATTGGAGAGGAGATATCTCCCAGAGAGATTAAGCAGATATTTCTCCTATCTAATCAGGTAGGACTTGCCATACAAAATCTTCTGTTTTACGAGGAGATGTTTTATCAAAAAAAATATATAGAAAATGTCCTGAAAAATGCTTCAAGTGGTGTAATAAGTGTAGATGTTGACCAGAAGATTACAACCTATAATCCCCAGGCTCAGAAGATGTTAAATCTCAAATCCCAAAATTTAGTAGGCAAGGATATCAAAAAACTCCCCTCACCTCTGGGTGACCTTTTATTTGAAACCCTTACCCGGGGTACTTTCTATGAAAGAGAAGAAGTTTATGTTCCAGCGATAAAACGTTGGATGGGCATAAGTACCAGCCAGATGAGAGATGCGGAAGGAAAAGTTATAGGGAGTATGATGATATTTACAGACCTTTCTCTCATTAAACGTCTGCAGGAGGAGAAGAAAAAAGCGCAAAAAAGAGATTTCCTTGGCCAGGTAGCTATTCGTCTTTCCCAGGAACTGAGAAATAGTTTTGTCCCAATTAAATCCTTAGCCGAGCTTCTACCTTCCAAATACTCTGATGAGGAATTTCAGAAAAGATTATTTTCTGTAGTAACAAGAGAAATTGAGCGGATAGATAATCTTATTGAAAGATTGGTATTTTTTACTCAGCCCCTGCATCTTTATAAAACTGCTGAGTTAGTTTCCAGTTTAGTTACCGAGACCCTAAAGCAGGTTAAAAGAAAAATTCCTAAGGATAAAAAAATCCAGTCAAAGGTTACCTGTAAAGAAGAGAACTTACAGGTTTATGTAGATAAGAAGGCTATAGTTGAAGCTTTTACTCATATTGTAGACAATAGCATCGAGGCTATACAAAATAAATCACCAAAGGTAGAGATTCACTGCGAGGCTACGGATAAGCTACCTGAAGTTTTTTCAGTTAGGACCGATAAAAAAATAGTTCCTCAGGAGTCCCTGGAGTATGTGAAAATTGAAATTAAAGATAACGGTCCAGGTTTACCGGAGGATAAGGATAAGATATTTGATCCCTTTTTTGCCACCAAAAGCAGAGGGATAGGTGTGGGACTAACGATTTCTCAAAGTATTATCGAAGAACACGGGGGTGCCATAGTCCCTTTTGGTGAACGAGGAAAAGGAACTACTATGGTGGTTTATCTGCCCCGCTACCAACTTCCTTGTTAAAGGAAGGGGTTTTTTAATTGGAAAATAATAAAAAAGCCACCATCTTTGTGGTAGATGATGAGATAAGTGTGCAGGAATCAGTGAGAATGGTCTTGAAAGATAAATACCAGATATTTACTTTTAGCTCGCCGGAAGAAGTTCTAACTGATCTTTCTCTCAAGCCCGATCTTATTTTTACTGATATAAGAATGCTCTCTATGGACGGTCTTGAATTCTTAGAAAAGATAAAAAAGTTAAATCCTCAAATAGAGGTTATAATGATAACTGCCTATCCAGATTTTTCTTCCACTCTTCAGGCTCTTCGCTACGGAGCTTTTGATTACATTGTCAAACCTTTTGGTAAGGATCAGTTGCTGGAGGCTGCTGAAAAAGCTTTGCAGAAGAGAAGCCAGATTATAGAAAGTATCAGAATGATCAAGGATTTACAGGGAGCTATTGAAAGTAACTATGAAGCTACCACCAGAGCTCTTGTTTTGGCTGTGGATGCTAAAGATTCTTATACAGCCGAGCATTCCCGGAGAACTTCGGAACTTCTGGTAAGACTGGGGAAAAGGATTGGTATTCTTCCTTCCAAGTTAATCATCTATAGGCGGGTAACAGAACTTCACGATATTGGTAAGATTGGAATTGAGGAAAAAATTTTGAGGAAACCAGGACCTCTTGCTCCTTTTGAATTTCAGAAAATAAAACAGCATCCGCTTATCGGTTATCAGATTCTCCGTCCAACTACTTTCTTCAGGGAAGGGCTGGATATCGTTCTGTATCATCACGAAAGATACGATGGAGGAGGATATCTGGAAGGGCTGAAAGGGAAGAAAATTCCTTTCCCGGCAAGACTTTTTGCTATAATAGATGCCTACGATGCTATGACTACCGAGAGATGCTACCGGAGTAAGATATCCCCTGAGAAAGCTATTGAAAAGATAATAAGGGAAAAGGGTAAACAGTTTGACCCTTCTCTGGTAGATCTTCTTATCCCCCATTTTTTAAAATTTAAAGAAGAGGGTTATCTTTACAGGTTGCAAAAGAATAGCTAAATTAACCTTTTACAGCTCCAAAGGTTAGGCCACGGACAAAATTCTTCTGAATTAACAGAGCAAAGCCGATAACAGGAATAACAGCGATTATACCAAGAGCACTCATTTGTCCCCATTGTAAGCCTCTATCAGTAATGAATCCTGAGATTACAACAGGAATGGTTTTTGCTTTCAGAGTTGTTAAAATCACTGAAAATAGAAATTCATTCCAGGCCAAAATAAAAGAAAAAACGGCTGCTACAACAATACCGGGAATCGAGATAGGTAAGACTATTTTAGAAAATCTCTGCCAAAGAGTTGCCCCATCTACAACTGCAGCTTCTTCCAGCTCAAGAGGGATTTCGTTAAAAAATCCAATTAAAATCCATACTACAAAGGGAATATTAAAACCAGTATAAGTAATGATAAGTGCCATTCGTGTATCTAAAAGGCCCAATGTTTTTATAACAAGGAAATAGCCAATGCCGGTGCATACCGCAGGATACATCCTCGTTAATAAAATCCAGTAAATAATGATCGCACCCAGTTTAAATGGAAATTTAACTTTTGCTAAACTATAAGCTGCTGAAGCTCCTAAAAGTGTTGCAATAAGTGTTGTCGTTGATGCAATAATAATACTGTTTATGAAATAGGGGAAAATGCCGCTCACCTGCATAAGACTTTGATAATGTTCAAATGTAATATTTGTTGGTATCCAGATTTGGGGTACAGCAAAAATATCTATGGGTAGTTTAATAGAGGTAGAAATCAACCAAAAAAATGGAATGAACACTAAGGACAAACTAAAACCAAGGATAATGTACTTAATTAAAGTAGTTAAGATATCAACTCTGCTTCTTTGCATATATACTTGCTCCTAACTTTCTCTCCCAACTTTGGTAAATGTACGTAATATAAAGAATGAAATTAAAAAGATACATATGAGAAAAATCCAGGATTGTGCTGAAGCAACCGCTAAGTCAAAATATTTTAACCCTTTTTTATAGATCTGAAGACTCAGTACGCTTGTTGCTGACCCTGGGCCTCCGTAGGTTAAGACATAAACATTATCAAACATTTTAAAAGCATCCATTAAACGCAATAAAAGCACAATAACTATGACAGGTTTGAGCATAGGTAGAGTAATATACCAAAAAATTTGAAACCCATTAGCTCCATCAATTTTAGCTGCCTCAAAGGGTGTATCTGAGAGAGATTTTAAGCCAGCAACAAATATTAACATAATGAAAGGCGTCCAGGTCCAAACTTCTACAAAGATAACAGAAATTTTTGCCCAGAAAGGATCAGAAAGCCATTGTTGATCTAAACCTATATTTTTCAATCCTAAGGTAAAAAGTCCATAATCAGGATTTAAAAGTAATCTCCAAAGAACACCCACAACTACAGGAGCAATGATACAGGGAATCAATAAAAATGTTCTCCAGGTTCTATAGGTTGGCTTATCTTTAAAAAGAATAAGTGCTAAAGTCAACCCAATGAGAAACTCAGCAAATAAAGAAATGCTAATGATAATCAGGCTATTTTTCGCCGCAGTGATAAATTCCCAATCTTGAATGCCGCTAATATAATTTTGGAAACCGATATACTCTGTTTGACCGGGTCTATAAATGCTATAATTGGTAAAACTAATCCAAAAAGTATAAATTAGAGGAATCAAAGATGTTAAACTTAAAAAAAGGAGAGAAGGAATTAAGAATCCCCAACCTGTAATATAATCTAAAGTAAAAGAGTTTTTTCCTCTCTTCACCAAACAACTCCTCACTACCTATATAAATAATTTCCAGGATAGAGATTTAGCAATTTCCCTGTTCGGGGGTAACCTTAGTTTTCTGTTTTAGGGACCAATATAAGGTACTTTTGGTTTATTTTTTTTGAATAAATCTGTCCATTTCTTTGTTACCTTCCCAATCATCTCTTCAGTGCTGATCTGTCCAGATAAAAAGGCAGAAACACGATCATCTAAAAAATTGTAAGCTTCCTGTGATTGGGCAACTCGGAAACGAGGAACCGGGCTAACCAATCCTCCATAAATATCAGCTAAATCTGGGTGAGCAGCTGCTAAGGTCGGATCTTTATAAGCGAAAGTTCGAGTAGGACCTATCCCAATATCCTTAAAGAATTTAATCTGATGTTCTCTGTTTGTGAAATAAGTAATCCACACAAACGCTGCATTCTTATTTTTAGAAGCTTTTGGGATTGCCAATGACCAGGCACTTAATTCCCCGCTTTTACCCGGATAAGGAAAAAAAGCCCATTTTCCAACAACTCTTGATTTTTTTGGATCCCCAGCTGGTCCTCGAAGGAAACTTGGCCATACTTCAGTCATAGCTACTTTCCCGGAGACGAAACTTTGCATTTGCTCTGGATACCCATAAGAGAGTGTTCCCTTTGGACAATAAGAAAGTAAATCCTTTAAAAGTTTGGATGCTTTTACCCCAATCTGCATATCTAATACAGGAATCCAGTCTTTATTAAGCAAATGTCCACCAAAGGTAATGTATCGAGCTCTCCAGAATTGTCCAACCTGTTCAGCTAAACCTGCAAGAGCTGAGCCATACATATCTTTTCTGGTTAGTTTTTCAGCAACGGTATTAAATTCTTCCCAATCTCCTGGTGGTGTTAGTGCTGCTTTTATAAAAACATCTGTTCTGTATATTATAGAATAAACATCACAGGCAGTTGGGATACCATAGTATGTTCCATACCATCCACCACAATTATTCAGAACTCCCGGAATAAACTTCTCCATGTCAATACCGTATTCTTTTATGTAGTTATCAAGAGGCTCAAGAAAGGGAATAAATTGTCCATCCCATTGATAAGCAACTTGAAGCACATCATATGTTTTGCTGCCTGTAGCAAGTGCCATGAGTTGCTTTTCAAATAAAATGGCGTAAGGATCAGCAACAACTGTTACTTTACATCCCGTTAATTTCTCAAATTCAGGCGCAGTTTGTCTGGCAGCTACATCATAAGTTTCACTGGCCATGTAATATACGATGATAGATTTTCCTGAAAGGTTAGGAAGCTTAATTTCTTCGGTTCGTGCTACTGTAAAAGAAATTAATGTGAATGTAACACTCAAAACACTTATAAGAATCTTAAATTTCTTTTTCATTTTTTTACTTTCCTTCCCCCAATGAAATTGTTAAAAACTCTTTTTATTCCCAACCTTACAGGCTTGCCCACTTTCTCACCTTCCTTGGGCCTTATTTTAGCTTTCCCTTACCAAAGTTTTCCAATTTCAAAGTTAGTAAAAAGGTATATTTTATATTTTTGATTTTTTTGTTACTATTCAGCCACCAAGACACGAAGACACCAAGTAAACCCGGT
>JAUWJJ010000233.1 GCA_030607765.1 Candidatus Aerophobota bacterium | reverse complement strand
GTGATCCAATAAAGGCTCATAGGAAGGGGGTAGAGGTAGCGAGGAGAATATATGAACGCAAAATACCCGAATTAGCCGATATAATTATAATTAGTGCTTACCCAGCAGAGATAGACTACTGGCAGGGCGTCAAGCCTCTTTCCTATGTCCAACACGGTCTTAAAAAAGGTGGTATAGTTATCCTTTTGGCTTCTTTCCCTGATGGCATCTCCCCTACGCACTTTGTTGAGTTTGAAAGATACGCAGATAGATCATACGGGGAGATAAAGGGATTAGTTAAGAAAGACAAAATTGAAGACCTGGTATGTGCCTCTGCCTTACTTCAACATGTATTAATCAGGAATCGGTGTGAAGTCATATGCATCTCGGAAGGTTTATCTATAAAACAAAAAGAAAAACTTGGCTTAAGGCATACTGATGGCGTGGAAGAGGCATTGGAGGTTGCCTTAGCAGAATATGGAAAGAGGGCAAAGATAGGGGTTATAGATTACGGAGGAGATGTATTGCCCAGACTTAGTTAATGGATATCAGCAATTTTCAATAGCCTTAATTTGTTTTTGAAAATTTAAACCTGCAATGAAGGGAATAAAGAGTTGAAAGCAATTCTTAAAAAAAAAGAGACTTTAGGATTTGATCTTGAGGATATTCCTATACCTGAACCCAAGGAAAAGGAAGTTCTGGTTAAGGTAAAGGCTACTGCTATATGTGGTTCGGATTTGAAATTATACAAATGGACCCCCTGGTGCAAAAATGTTGTAAGGTCGCTACCTTTCATTCCAGGGCATGAGTGCTCGGGCAAGGTAGTGAAAGTAGGAAGGGGAGTTAAGACGATAAAAAGAGGGGATAAAGTAGCAGCAGAGACCCATATTCCCTGCGGAAAATGCTGGCAGTGTAGACATGGCCGTCCCCATACTTGCCAGAATATAGAACTTTTTGGACACACTGTGAATGGCTGTTTTGCTGAATACTGCATAATACCTGAGGTATCTACCAGAAAAATACCAGAAAATCTTCCCTTTGAGAAAGGATGTCTTCTTGAGCCAGTAGGAATTCCCTTGAGAGCCGTATATAAAGGGGAAGTAAAAGGAGATTAAGTAGGAGTTATAGGATGTGGGCCTATTGGGCAATTTGCTATAGGGATTTCCAGGATAAAAGAGGCTAAAAAGGTTATCGCTGTAGATATCAACGAGAAGAGACTAAAAATAGCTAAAAGAATGGGAGCGACTCATATGGTTAATCCTCAGAAAGAATCCGTGATAGATAAGGTTTTATCTCTGAGCGATGGAAATGGGGTAGGAGTGATAATCGAAGCCTCAGGTAATGCCGAAGCCTTAGAAAAGGCATTTAATTACTTAAGAGTTGGAGGAAAGTTATTTATGATAGGCCATCCTCAAAAGCTTTTAAAGATAGATGTATCACCCCAAATTGTCCTTAAGGAAGCAAAAATCACTGGATTATTTGGAAGGGAAATATGGAAAACATGGGAAATAGCTGAAGATCTTCTTTCCACAGGGAAACTTAATGTCGATCCCATAGTTACCCATAAATTCCCATTGGAGGATTTTGAAAGTGCCTTTGAAGTAGCAATTTCGGGTGAGGGATGCAAGATACTTCTCATCCCTTAAGAACTACAAGGAATTTGAGATGAAAGTATTATATGGAAAAAGTTGATAGATCTATAAAAATATTATTGAGACCTTAACAGGAGAGTTAAAGTATGATTTTAGATAAGTTTAGCTTGAAAGGAAAGGTTGGAATTGTCACTGGGGCGAGTCGTGGATTGGGAAAAGGTATGGCCACTGCATTGGCTCAGGCTGGAGCTGATATACTTATCCTGAGCAGAACCAAATCTGTTTTGGAAAAAACAGCTAAGGAGATAAGAGAGCTTGGGCATCGGGTAATTCCAGCAACTGGGGATGTTTCTAAAAAAGAAGATATTAAAATTATGGTAGAGACAGCTCTCAAAGAATTTGGAAGGATAGATTTTTTATTTAATAATGCCGGTATTACTCGCAGATGTCCCAGTGAGGATTACTCCGAAAAGGATTGGGATGAGGTGATCAATATTAACTTAAAGGGAGTTTTTTTGTGTGCTCAGGCAGTGGGCAGGGTTATGATTAAGCAGGGCGGCGGAAAGATAATAAATACTTCCTCGTTAATAGCGGTAACTGGAGGAAAAACGATCCCTGCTTATGCAGCCAGTAAGGGAGGAGTTGCTCAATTAACCAAAGCTTTAGCTAATGATTGGGCAAAATATCACATTAATGTTAATGCTATAGCTCCTGGATATTTTATAACTGAAATTAATAAAGCACTGCTTGAAGATAGGATAAGATACAGAGAAATAACCGATAGAATACCCTTGGGAAGGTGGGGGAATCCTGAGGATTTAGGGGGAGTAGCTGTTTTCCTTGCCTCGGAGGCATCGGACTATATAACAGGTCAAACTATATTTGTTGATGGTGGTTGGCTTTCTTTATGAAGAATAACTATAAAGGTTTT
>JAUWJJ010000186.1 GCA_030607765.1 Candidatus Aerophobota bacterium | reverse complement strand
TACTGCTGCCTCCCGTAGGAGTCTGGGCCGTGTCTCAGTCCCAGTGTGGCCGAACACCCTCTCAGGCCGGCTACCCATCGTAGCCTTGGTGAGCCTTTACCTCACCAACTAGCTAATAGGACGCGGGCTCGTCCCTGAGCGAAGATTAAAAATCAACTTTGGTTAGCAAGCATTAGCTTGCTAACATTATCCGCTATTAGCATCCCTTTCGAGATGTTATCTCGGTCTCAAGGGTAGATTACCCACGCGTTACTCACCCGTTCGCCGCTAAGATTGACTCAAATTCAAGATAACCCGAAGGTTATCTGAAAAAGAGCTAATCTCCGCTCGACTTGCATGTATAAAGCACGCCACCAGCGTTCGTTCTGAGCCAAGATCAAACTCTCCATAAAAAACTTTTTTCTTGACATTTGGGGCTATCTGCTCTACCTATTTTTCAAAGATCATTATATATATATACTAAATTTTTAAATTGTCAAGTCCTTAATAAAATCTTAACTCTTAGCTCTGTTTATCCAGACGAGCCTGATAAGAAAAATTTTTTAGAACAAAGACTACCAGAATTTTTTAACGCTTTGCCGATAAAAGTAATATAAACTATACTTAATTTTTATTTTTTGTCAAATTTTTATTATTCTTTTCTTAAATAAGCTCCCCATTTTTTCTTGAGCCGACTCAGCAACTTATTCTGAATCTCATTTACCTCCTCATCTCTTAAAGTTCTTTCCGGGTGACGGAAGGTCAGGTTGAAGGCCAAACTTTTATATCCTGAAGGGATAGGATGACCTTGATAGACATCAAAGAATTCTATATTTTCCAGGTACATTCCCTCCCTCAAAATCTCCTCTTTTATTTCTTGCGCTGGTGTATCTTCCTTAATTATTATAGCTAAATCTCTTTGAACAGATGGAAATTTGGAGAGAGGACAAAATCTCTTTTCCTCTGTATGAAGAGAAAAGAGAGAGGGAAGGTCCCACTCAAAAAGATAAATCCAGGCGGGAAGTTTAAAAGTTTCTGCTACCCGATTACTTATCCTTCCCATCATTCCCAAAACTAAATCCTCTTTTTTAACTAAAGCAGACTCTCCGAAACATAAATAAGAACAAGAGCAGGGGCTAAACTTTACCCTTTCTATCCTTAAAGCCTCCAATAGAGCCTCTCCTATTCCTTTTAAAGAAAAAAAGTCAAATCCCTCTTCTAAAACTAATCCAGCTAAAAAAGTTTTCTCTTGAAAGCCATTTCCTTTATTGCTAAATACTTTGCCCATCTCGAAGACTCTTAGTTCCTTTATCTCCTGATTGACATTGTAAGAAGTTATCTCCAGAAGCTGGGGGAAAAGGTTGGTTCTTAATATTTCCTGCTGATTGGATAAGGGATTGCGAACTTTTATTTGCTTTTGACAGGGCAAGTCGGCCTTCTCAAGTATTTCCTTTCCTACCAGGCTGCTTGTCACTACTTCATAAAATCCAGATCCTATTAAAAGATGTCTTATAGAATCTTTAATTTTTTCCTCGGAGTTTATTCTTCCCTCTTCCTTCCCTAAGGGAGGAAGAGTAACTCCTATATGCTCGTAACCATAAATTCTGGATACCTCCTCTATCAAATCAATTTCTCGATGAACATCCTGGCGGAAAAAGGGGATACCTACCCTCCATTTTTTCCCATTCTCTTTAACCTGAAATCCTAACTGGGTAATCAGCTTTTTTATTTTCCCTGAGGGAATTCTACTCCCTAAAATTTGGTTGACACGAGAGGGACGAAAGAATATCCATTTTTTTCTTTTAGGTAAATTCCCCTCTTCTCGAAGAGGGTCCTTTATCTCTCCTCCAGCAATTTCTTGAATGAGAAGAGATGCTCGATCAAGAGCTCTTTTTACTTCAGAGGGATCAACTCCCTTTTCAAATCTAAAAGAGGCTTCTGTAGGCAATCCTAATTTCTTGGAAGTCTGGCGAATAGAGAAGGGAGTGAAATAAGCTGATTCTAAAAGAATATCCTGAGTGCAAAGCCCTACCTGCGTTTCCTTTCCCCCCATTATTCCAGCAAGGGCAACTGGCTTCTCAGCGTCGGCAATTACCAACATATCTTCATTCAACTGTCTTTCAAACCCATCCAGAGTAATCATACTCTCACCTTTCCTTGCCCGTCTAACAATTATCCGTCTGCCCTTAAGCAAACGGTAATCAAAGGGATGCAGGGGCTGCCCCATTTCCCACATAACGTAGTTGGTAACATCAACAATATTGTTTATAGGTTTTCCCCCAGAAATTAAAATCTTCTTCCATAACCAAGGAGGGGAAGAGGATATCTTTACATTCTTAATTACTCTTGCCGCATAGTAAGGGCAAAGATCGGGATCCTCTATTTGTATTCGGATACTTTCTTCATTTGAGGCAGTAGCATTTTTAATGATACAGGAAGGCAGGGTTAGTTTTTTACCTGATAAGGCAGCTATTTCCCGAGAGATTCCTATTACTGATAGGCAATCTCCTCGATTAGAGGTAATCTCTAAATCAAGAATAACGTCATCCAGCCCCAGAGCTTCAGTGATACCCATTCCTGGAGGAAGATGAGAAGGAATAACCATTACTTTAGATTGGTCTTTCCCCAGACCCAACTCATCCTCCGAACAGATCATGCCCGGGGAAGTAACTCCCCGTACCTTGACTCTTTTTACTCTTATCCCTCCTCGTAGTTTAGCCCCCTCCAGAGCTACAGGAACAAAAATTCCTTCTCGAATATTGGGAGCTCCACATACCAGAGAAATTGTCTTTTTACCTATGTCCAATTCTACTACTTTCAGTTGATCAACATCGGGGTGGTTCTTAATGGAAATAATCTTTCCTACAACTATCTTTTCCATTTTGCCAAAACTATCTATTCCTTTTACTTCTAATCCCAGATTGGTTAGCTTAAAGGCAAGCTCTTCCGGGGAGTAAGGAAAATTTACCAGTTGTTTAAGGTACTTATAAGAAACTCTCATTTTTCTCTGACTCCCTGATCATTCCAGTTTCCTAAAATTTATTATAAAATCCTGTTTTGTCAATAGACATCTTCCAGTTCCAGGAAAAAGAATTGAGATGTTGACAATGTAGTGCAGACCTTTAGGTCTGCCTATCATAGCAAGCCTAAAGACTTGCGCTACATCTTAGCAGATCTAAGAACCTGCACTACAACAATAGAAAATTTTTTCCTTCAACTGGAGTAAAGTTAGAGATAAGAGAGACCTCTGAAAAATTAGCTTGCTTTTAGGTTCTTCTCTCTGATAAGAATTTTTTTGAAAATAAAACAGCAGAAAAAATTCATTTTTTTCTTTGTTTCT
>JAUWJJ010000115.1 GCA_030607765.1 Candidatus Aerophobota bacterium | reverse complement strand
GGCTATACCCACACAGAATATCCCTGATAAAAATAGTATAAGAGTTACACCTTTTGGAGCAGCATATAATGCTTTCATATTACCAAATAATAATGTAGATATAAGGAATAATGGCAAAGATAACGTAAAAATAACACTGGCTGATACAAAAGGGTCTATTTTTTGAACGGTGGTTTTTATCACTATAATATACAGTGCCCATAAAACAGAACTTATTAAAATCAAGGCTGCCCCAAGATTAAAACTATCAAGATGCAGGTTGCCTTTCCCAACTATAACTCCACAAACACCTACAACAGCCAGTAATGAACCAAATATAAATAACTTAGATTTTATAATTCTTCTCTCATCGACAAAGAAAATAAAAGAAAAAAGGATTATAAAAAATACGCTTGATTTGCCAATAAGAACAGCCACAGTTGGTGTAAGCATATATATTCCAGCAACAAATACTATCTGATGGACAAATATTAAAATTACTGGAAGAATAAACTTTTTAATTTCCTTTAAATAGTTAAATAATTCTTTTCTATGAAAAATGAGGCTTATTATTAGCAGAACAAAACTTCCGGCAAGATATCGATAAAAATTCTGGGTATAATTATCAAAATAAAAGCTCAATATTTTAATAAGTATAGCCGGCCATATCCAGATAAAGGATGCTATGATTATTGGCAGGTATTTTTTCATCTTCTTGAGATAGATTATTTTAAGCTAAAGGCGAGCTCAACTGCCTCTTTTGCTGATTGAGCAATATAAGGTTTCCTCTTAAATCCATTCAACAGTTTCTCATTGCTTAAAACATCTGCCCAGCCACCACTGCCTTTTAAAACAATGACAGGCCTGCCAATGTTCAGGCCAAGAGAAATCTCATTTAAAGTACCCCACCTACCAGCAATACCAATTATTGCATCAGCACTGCTCACAAGAATATAATTTCTAAAATGGCCCAGATGAGTGGGAATAGCGATATCAATAAATTCATTTGCTTCTTCCTTAAACTCAGGCAAGATTCCTATAGTTAATCCTCCTCCTCTTTTTGCCCCCTTAGCTGCTGATTCCATAATTCCGTCTCTACCACCGCAGATCAAAATTCCACCTTTTTTGGCAATATAGTATCCCACTTCTTCAGCAGCTTTTAAGGCAAACTCTGTAAGATTCTCATCCCCTCCACTACTCCCTGAGACAACAATTAATTTTTTCATTCTTAGATTATCCTTATCTCTTAAAATCCACTTAATTTGTAATAGTTTAGCTTTTCTAAAATTCTTGTTTTCTCTGGCAATTGTAGCTGCCCAATTCATTGGGCGAATTTAGTGCGCCGATAAATCGGCAAGCTACAGCTCGCAATGACGAATGAGCAATCCCTCCATTTTTTAGGAAAACTTACCTATTACCTTAATTTTATTTTTCTTTCAAGCATTTGTAAAAAGTATAATATTATCTTTTGTTAGCTCTGTCAAATATATAATATATAAGGTTTTTTTGAGGGGGGTTGACAGTTTACAATATTTGAATATAATAATATTAGAAATCAAGAAAGCAGTTAAATGAATTTAACAGAAAGTAACTTTGAACAAATAGCCGAATGCTTAAAAGCTTTAGCCCATCCAGTAAGGATAAAAATCTTGGAGGAGCTGGAAGCAGGAAGAAAGTGTGTTAGTGAGCTTTCTGAGAAAATTGGAGTAAGTCAGACTAATTTATCTCAGCACCTTGGTCTCCTTAAAGATAGAGGATGGGTAAAAAGAAAAAGAGAAGCGGTGTATGTCTACTATTCCTTGTCTGATCAGGAAATATCTGTGGTTTTAACAAGAATATGCGAGATAATTCACCGTTTTTAAGTAAGCCCTATTAGATAAGCTTTTCTATCTAACAGGGTAAACCCCGTAGAAAGTTTGAAAGGGGTTTTGAACTTCGTTAGAGAATCTTACTTTGTTCAACAAGCGACCCAAGGATAAAAAAGCTTCTCATTTCCCTTGAATATGATATAAAATCCCTCTTCCCCCTCAAGAACTTCAGGCAAATTTAAAGGAAATTTTGGATGAGAAGATGTTTCCAAAAAGTCTATACCTACTTCAAAAACTCAGGATTAGGGAACTTAACTTCTTATGAGAAGCAGGCAATGTATTTTCTTCCTCTTTAATTTTAGATTCTGCTTGCTGTCTGGAACCGTTTCAAATTAAACCAAAAAAGGTATACTATCTTGTAGCCAAATTTAATTTTTAATTAACATTTTAAAATTAATCTTCCAAAACTTTCTGAATAATAGAAAGAGTTTTTTCTGCTCTCATACTTTTTTGAGCCTCAGCAAGTTCTTGTTTATCGATTTTTGTTGCCAGTTTTATCAAGTTTTCGGTATTTCTAATGCACAGCTTTACAGCCTCGGATGCATCCATTCTGAAAGGAAAGATATCAAAAGAGAGCCATCCCTCATATCCTATCTTGTCCAGATACCAGATAAATTCCAAGTTATCCCATATATTTACTGATCCTGCAATAAGATCATCATCCCATTCCCTGTAGGCATCATTAAAGTGGATACCAAAGAGCCGCTTTTCCTCATTTTAAATCCAGATAACCTCTGCAGGATTTTCCTTACCCATAAGGGCATGACCAAAATCCACCAAAACTCCTACGTTATCTTTCCCGATTTTTTTGGTAAGCCATAAAGCCTTCATCGCGGAGGAGACAAAAAGATACTTTCTTGGCTCTTTTAGCTTGTATTCCAGAGCAAATCTTTTGTTGGGAAACTTCTCTGCCAGTTTTCTTATCTCTTCAAAAAGAAGGGTCCACTGTTTTTGGTAGTCCGCCTGAAAGGGATAATCAAATCCATCTGATCCCAGCCACAAAGTTATATCATTACACCCCAGATCATTGGAGATCTTTACTGTCCTTTGGACTTCTTCAATAGCCTCCCTGCGTAGCTTCTCATCCTGATTAGACAAAGAACCTAATTTCCATTTCGGAGAAGAAAAAATATTTACCGCAGTACCTGCAACCTGAAGATTGTTCTCTTTTAAAAGAGAGTTAATTTTCTCCGGCGAGTCATCAAAATCAGAAGACATAAATTCTAAAGCCTTTATCCCTTTAATTTTAGCAGCCCTTTTAATAGCATCCTCTGTAGAGAGAAAACCCTCTTCATACCCTCCGGGAACGAATCGATCTGCACATCCTTTTAGGGCCCATATTCCAACCGAGTATTTTTTCACTTTATCAAGCATCTTTTTTCCTCCTTTTCTCCCTCAAACATCTTGCATATTTTGGCGGTTCAGTTTCATATAAATTATTTCCCCTCGAATCTATTACCACAATTGCTGGAAAATCCTCTGCATAGCAGCGATGAATAGCCTCTGTGCCTAAATCTTCATAAGCTACAACCTCGGATTTCTTTATACTTTTAGCAATTAGAGCTCCTGCTCCCCCAACAGCATGAAAATAGACGGCGTTGTTCTTCTTCATACTCTCAATTACCTCCTTAGAACGCAGTCCCTTCCCAATCATACCTTTGAGTCCTCTACTTAGGAGCGCTGGAGTATAGTGATCCATACGATAACTTGTAGTGGGGCCAGCAGAACCACAAGCGTAACCAGGTTTGGCAGGAGCTGGACCAACATAGTAAATAATCTGATTCTTAATCTCAATGGGTAGTTTTTCCCCTTTTTCCAGAAGAGAAAATAAGCGTTTATGAGCTGCGTCTCTACCAGTATATATATAACCCGTAATGTTTACCATATCCCCTGCTTTCAAATTAGAAACCGCCTTATCCGTTAAAGGAGTAACAACTTTTACAGTTTTTGTCATTGATAAATCCTCCTTTACAAAATCCCTTCAGCATGACGAGATGCATGACAGCAGACATTTACCGCCACCGGCATACCAGCAATATGCGTAGGAGTATACTCAATATTTACTGCCAGCGCTGTAGTTCTTCCACCCAAACCTGCAGGTCCAATTCCTAAATTGTTTATCTGTTCTAAAATCTCCTTTTCCATCCGGGCATATCGTTTATCCTTATTGTATTCTCCAACTCCACGAAGAAGCGCCTTTTTGGCGATAACAAAAGCCTTATCCGCAGTTCCTCCAATGCCCACGCCTACTATAGTGGGTGGACAGGGATTAGGACCAGCTTTCCTTACAGTATCTACCACAAAATCTTCAATTCCTCCTGCTCCTTCAGCAGGTTTCATCATAGCTAATGCACTCATATTTTCACTGCCAAATCCCTTAGGGATAACCATAAATTTAATCTTATCTCCGGGAACAATATCGGTGTATATAATTGCCGGGGTATTTGTTTTCGTATTTTTTCGTGCAAATACAGGATCATTTACGGCAGATTTCCTTAGATACCCTTCCACATAGGCTTGTCTAACTCCTTCATTAACAGCTTCCTGGAAATTTCCCTCTGCAATATGAATCTCCTGGCCCACTTCCACATATAAGACAGCCAAACCTGTATCCTGACAGATAGCAATTTCTTCCTCAGCGGCTATCCTGTGATTCTCTATTAGCATGTCGAGAACCAAGCGAGCAGTTTTTGAAACTTCTTTTTCTCGTGCTTTTTTTAATGCCGCCAAAACATCTTCTCCAATATGGTAATTTGCTCTTAAGAATAGCTCTTTAACCTTATTTTTAATCTTCTGTGCCTGTATCTCACGCATTTATTTATCTCCTTGCCCTACTGCAGGTTTTTTAATCGCTTTATATACCTCTTTGCTTAAATTGCAACGATTTCTTATTTTCTCCTCCATACCCGTTTTTCTCTTATTATTAATACTGTATATATTATACAATATTATGCAAAAAAAAGTCAATGGAAGAGAAGAAGAGAATGGGTCAGTTGCATTATGATAAATTTTTAGTATAATGATAATTCTAATAAAAGGCGAGGGTGGCGGAATTGGCAGACGCGCTAGATTTAGGATCTAGTGGGGAAACTCATGCGGGTTCAAATCCCGCCTCTCGCACCACCTAAATAAGTGCAATAGGTAAGTTTTCCTAAAAGCTAACAATGTAGTACAGACTTTTTGGGTCTGCCTAAATTTATCAAGATGTAGTGCAGACCTTTAGGTCTGCCTATTGTCAGGTCTAAAGACCTG
>JAUWJJ010000065.1 GCA_030607765.1 Candidatus Aerophobota bacterium | reverse complement strand
TTCCAGGGGAGGTAGGTTTGTAAAATTTAATAGGCATTTTCTTATACTCCCAATTTTTCGATGGTACTACCTTCTTTTAACTTTACAATCGCTTTTTTCCACTGAGAAGTTTTTCCTATCGCTTTTCCTCTCCATTTCCTAACTTTCCCCTTAACTATCATAGTCCTCACCTTTTCCACCTTTACTTTAAATAACTCCTCTACCGCCTTCCTTATCTCAATTTTACCTACGTTAAGGGGAACTTTAAAAACATACTTGTTTTCTCCTAACATATAAGTTCCCTTTTCTGTAACTACAGGACCTAAAATAATATCGTAAGCAGTCTTATTCATTTTTTAGCCTCTCAGTTAGCTTGCCCATAGAGACTTTAGTTAAAAAGAGATTATTATGAGTAAGAATATCATATCCGGAAACTTTGGAAACAAATCCCACATCTATATTCTTTAAATTAGCACAAGCTCTTCTTACCTTTTCGTCTATACTGTCCAGCAAAATCAAAGTTTTCCCTATAATAGAAAAATTATTTAAAAAAGCAGCTGCTTCTCTGGTTTTACCCTCATCCATTCTAAATCTATTCAAAACAAAAAAATGCTCTTCTTTTATCTTCATCCGCAAGCTTGATTTTAAAGCTATCCTCTTCTTTTTTTTGGGTAAAGGGCAAGTAAAATTTCTTGGTTTTGGTCCAAAAGCTATTCCTCCTCCCACCCAGAGAGGGGATCTAATACTTCCAGCTCTTGCTCTACCTGTACCCTTTTGAGCCCAGGGCTTTTTTCCTCCTCCACTAACTTCTCTCCTACTCTTGGTGGAAGAGGTTCCTTGTCGCAAGTTACTTTGATGAGCTAAAACTACCTCTCGCAAAACAGGTTGATTTACCTCACCTGTAAATACTTCCTCATTTAATTCAAGATCACCAATTTTTTTTGCTTGCATATTATAAATTTTCCACTTCATAGCTAATCAGTTTCCCTGATAAATAGGAGGGTTCCTTTTTTACCAGGAATACTCCCTTTAATTAAAAGTAAATTCTTTTCTTCATTTACCTCTATTACCTCTAAATTCCTCACAGTCACTTTCTCAACCCCCATTCTTCCTGGCATTTTCTTACCTTTAAAAACCCGGGAAGGAGAGGCTGAAGCACCAATAGAACCTGGTCTGCGATGCCACTGGGATACACCATGAGAAGCAGGCCCCCCTTTAAAACCATATCTTTTCATAACTCCAGCAAACCCTTTTCCTTTAGAAATTCCGGTAATTTTAACTAAATCTCCCTTTTTAAAAACATTCAGCTTCATTTCATCACCTACTTTATAAGAAAAAACTTCTCCTTTTACTTCTCGTAGGTAACGCTTGGGGGAAAGGTCAGCCTTTTTAAAATGGCCCAATAAAGGTCGAGAAACACGGGATTCCTTTACTTCTTCAAAACCCACCTGTATAGCACTATACCCATCTTTTTCTTTGGTTTTTTTTTGGACTACCACACCAGGGGCAGTCTTAACCACAGTTACTGGGATCACCATATCCTTCTCAAAAGTTTGAGTCATCCCCAATTTCTTGCCCCATATAGCCTTCACCATATTTATCTCCACCATAAATACAAGTAATATGTAATGAGTAATGTGTAAAAAACCTCTTTACATATTACACATTGCAGTTTTTACAGCTTTACCTCTACATACACCCCTGTGGGAAGATTCATCCCCATCAGAGCATCAACAGTTTTAGGGTTAAACTCCATTATATCTATAACCCTCTTATGAATTCTCATCTCGAATTGCTCTCGGGAATCCTTATGAGTGTGAGGAGAACGAAGAACAGTAAACTTACTAATCTTTGTAGGCAAAGGAATAGGACCACAAATCTTTGCCCCACTTCGCTCTATAATCTCAACAATTCTTTTTACTGATTGATCCAATATTTTATGATCGTAAGCCTTTAATTTTATCCTGATTCTCTGCTTGGGCATTTTCATTACCTCTGTACAGTAATATCCTCTTTGCTCCTTAAGGGGCAAAGAGGATATTACTGCCCCAAGATTTTTTTCATAATTTCTTGAGGAATCTCCCGGTAGTAAGAAAACTCCAGATTGGGAATAGCTCTCCCTTGGGTTAAAGAACGAAGCTTGGTAACATACCCAAAAAGCTCAGAGAGAGGAACAAAAGCAGACAAATAACGAATTTCTCCTCCCCCTTCTAACTTAGAAATCTGCCCTCGACGAGCCATGATATCCTTCATTACATCTCCTAAAAATTCCCGAGGAATTTTTATCTCTAATTTCATTTTAGGTTCCCTACGATAAGGGAAAGCTTTCCTGGAAGCTTCCTTAAAAGCAATAACAGCAGCAGTTTTAAAGGCATACTCAGAAGAATCTACAGAATGATAAGAACCATCAAGAAGAGTAGCTTTAACATTAACTAAGGGATAGCCTCCCAATACCCCCCCATTTAACATAGCCTGTTTTACTCCCGCTCTTATGGCAGAGATAAACTCCTTAGGAATAACACCACCCTTAGTTTTATCTACAAAATCTTCTTCTCCATCTTTTTTAGGTTCAACTTCCAAAAATACATCCCCATATTGACCTCTACCACCTGTTTGTTTGATATACTGACCACGAGCCTGAACTTTTCTTTTTATACTCTCCCTGTAAGCTACCTGAGGCTCTCCCGCATTTGCTCTAACACCAAATTCTCGATTTAACCTATTAAGTATCACCTCTAAATGAAGTTCTCCCATTCCAGAAATGATAGTTTGTCCTGTATCCTCATCTTGACGAACTTTAAAAGTGGGATCTTCCTTTGACAACTTAAAAAGAGAGAGGGCTAATTTATTTTGTTCTAATTTAGTCTTTGGCTCAACAGCAATAGAAATCACAGGTTCAGCAAATTTTATAGTTTCCAGAATTATGGGATTATGCTTATCACAAAGAGAATCTCCGGTGTCAATAGTATTTCCCCCCACCAATACTCCAATTTCTCCAGCACAAATTTCTTTTCTTTCAATGCGATAGTTAGCATGCATCTCTAAAATGCGACCAACTCTTTCTCTTCTTTTCTTTGTAGAATTATAAACTAAGGACTCAGAATTGATTTTTCCCGAATACACTCGAAAATACGTTAACCTTCCTGCATAGGGATCAGTAACTGTCTTAAAAGCTAAAGCAGAAAAAGACTCATCTAAAGAAATCTTTCTCTTCTCTTTTTTTTTCTTTAAAGGATTGAACCCTTCAACTCCGAGGCCATCTAAAGGTGAAGGCAAATAATCTATTATTCCATCCAAAAGAAGTCTGATTCCCTTATTTTTTAAGGCGCTCCCGCAGAAAACAGGAACTCCATGGTGCCCTAAGGTAAGAATTCTAATCCCTTCTTTTATTTGAGCAAAACTCAGATCACTATTTCCCAAAAATTCTTCCAGTAACTCATCACTTGCCTCAGCTACTTTCTCCACCAGATCTTTGTGAAGAGACATAGCTTTTTCTCTTAAGTAAGAAGGAACCTCTTCTTCCAGAATTTTTGAATTTAAATCATCGCTTTCCCAAATTAGAGCCTTCATTTTCACCAGATCCACGACTCCCCTAAAATTATCTTCTTCTCCTATAGGTATTTGAACAGGTAGAGGAATAAGCTGAAAATTCTTTTTTATCTGGTCTAATACTCTGTAAAAATCAGCTCCCACTCTATCCAATTTATTAATAAAAGTAATCCTTGGAATATTATATTTATCAGCCTGTTGCCACACTGTCTCTGACTGAGGCTCAACTCCTTCTACACCACAGAATATTATTATACCCCCGTCCAGTACCCTTAGAACTCTTTCTACCTCTACTGTAAAATCTACATGACCAGGGGTATCTATAATATTAATCCTGCATCCTTTCCACCAGCAAGTAGTGGCAGCAGAAGTTATAGTTATACCTCTCTCTTTTTCCTCCTCCATCCAGTCCATTACCGCTGTACCCTCATGAACTTCTCCTACTCTATGGATCTTACCTGTATAGTAAAGAATCCGTTCTGTAATGGTAGTTTTACCAGCATCTATATGAGCAACAATACCAATATTTCTAATTTTCTCTAAGGAATCTTGTTCTTTCATTTTTTTCTCTGTGCTCTTTTATTCTTTACACATCACATATTACTCATTACGTCTTACTTCTTATATCACCAGCGATAGTGAGCAAAAGCTCTATTAGCCTCGGCCATTTTGTGAGTATCTTCCTTCTTTTTCATTACCAGTCCTTCTCCCCGGGAAGCCAAGATGATCTCCTCGGCTAATTTCTCTGTAATTGGTTTTCCCTTTTTTCCCCGGGCAAAATGAACTATCCATCGAATAGCCAGAGCTTCTCTTCTCTCTGGTCTAACCTCAGTAGGGACCTGATAGGTAGCTCCTCCTACTCTTCGAGAACGTACCTCTAAAACGGGCTTTACATTTTCTAAAGCTTTAAGAAAAACTTCCAAAGGCTCCTTCTTTAATTTATTCTTGATAACACCAAAACACCCATAGCAGATCTTTTCGGCTTTACTTTTTTCCCCATTTTGCATTAATTTATTAATAAATTTAGATATAACAACACTATTATATGCAGGATCAGGAAGCACTTTTCTTTTTTTTGCTGTCCCTCTTCTTGCCATCTGTTACTCCTGTTTTTTCCTACCATATTTAGAACGAGCCTTTTTCCTCCCCTCTACTCCAGAGGTATCCAAGGTCCCACGAATAATATGATACTTTACTCCCGGCAAATCTTTTACCCTTCCTCCTCTCACTAAAACAATTGAATGTTCCTGCAAGTTATGACCTTCTCCCGGAATATAAGCTGTTATCATTCTTCCACTGGATAGTCTTACCCGAGCTACTTTTCGAAGAGCAGAATTTGGCTTTTTGGGAGGAAGAGTTTTTACGGATACACAAACTCCCTTTTTCTGGGGACATTTCTGTAAAGCCAAACTCTTCCCTTTCTTTTTAACAGGCTTCCTTCCCTTCCTTAAAAGCTGATTAATGGTAGGCATATTTTTCCCCTTACTTAGAATGAGGACCTTTGTCTCCAAAACCTGTTCCCGCGGGAATTAATCTCCCCAAAATAACATTAGCTTTTAACCCTCTTAAAGAATCAATTTGACCTTTAACCGCTGCTTCAACTAAAACCTGCTTAGTACGCTGAAAGGAGGCAGCAGATAGAAAACTATCCTTATCCTCCTGAGCAGCTTTTGGGGTAGCTAATAGAACAGGTCTAACTGTAGCTGGTTTTCCTCCTTCTAATTTTACTTTCTGGTTAACTTCTTCAAACTCTACTCTATCTACTTGCTCTCCAGGGAGATAATCGGTATCTCCAGAATCCTCTAATTCTACTTTCCTCATCATTTGACGCACAATTATTTCAAAATGTTTAATATTAATACTCACTCCCTGAGACAGATAAACTAATTGAGTCTGATTTACCAGGTAATCTTCAACCGCTCTAACTCCCTTTATTTTTAAAAGAGAACGAGGATTTATTGCTCCCTCAACAATTTTGTCTCCAGCCTCAATACTATCACCCTCAGAAACTAAAATTTCTCCCCCAATTTCATAGGTTACTTCCTTTTTACCCTCTCCCTTTATCTTAATTAAAGAATGGCCTTCTCTTTTCTCAACACTTACCCGTCCCTCTATTTCGCTCATAAGAGCTTCCTCACCTTTTCGTTGTCTAATCATTCCCTTTTGGGGATAGGTTTGCTTCCTGGGTTCAAAAAGCTCGGTTGCCCGAGGAAGACCCTGAGGAATATCTCCTCCTTTTCTAAATATTCCTCCAGTATGGAAAGTACGCAGGGTAAGCTGTGTTCCAGGTTCTCCGATAGACTGAGCAGCTACCACTCCCACTGCTTCTCCCAGACTAACCAGACAATGATTGGAAAGATCCCATCCATAACACCTGCGGCAAATACCCCACTTACTCCGACAGGTAAGAGGAGAACGAATCTTTACTCCTTTTACCCCTGCCTGTTCAATAAGAATAGCATCATCCAAACTAATTTCCTGGTTAGCCTTCACTATTACTTTTCCCGTAGAGGGATTCTTTACCGGAGAAGCTGCTATTCTTCCGATTATTCGAGGGCTCAATGACTCCATCAATTTCCCTTCTTCATCCATTAAAGATCCCACAAAAAAGCCTTCTATAGTTCCGCAATCCTCCTCGGTAATGATAACACTTTGAGCTACAGCTACTAATTTACGGGTTAAATACCCGGCATAAGCAGTTTTCAAAGCAGTATCAATCAAACCTTTTCTCCCCCCAGAAGTGGAGATGAAATACTCAGGTGCAGAGAGTCCCTCTTTAAAATTGGACCGGATGGGCTCCTCACCAATTCTTCCCTTTAATCTTCCTCCTAAAACTGGATAAAAGTACTGCCTGCCCCACTCCGGAGAAATAGACAGTTTTCCTCTAAAGGCTTCGTCCCAGAGTTCTCTTCGATAGGATTCCCGAATAGATCTGGACATTAGTCCTCTCATCCCTACAATTTGACGTAATTGTTCCGCACTTCCTCTTGCTCCTGAAACCCACATTATATATAGGGGGTTAAAAGGGATATC
>JAUWJJ010000148.1 GCA_030607765.1 Candidatus Aerophobota bacterium | reverse complement strand
TTTTCATCAAAGGGATTTATTATACTTTTAATGCCTTTTCTCACAATAGTATTGTTTTGAGGATTTATCTTAACTTTTTGAATTTCTTCAGTATCGGGAACCTGTTTAATGCAGACAATTATGTGCATTCCAAATCATCCTTTACCTTTCAAGATTAAACTGGCAATGATTCCTCGCTGGACTTCTGAGGTTCCTTCAATAATTTCAAATAACTTTGCCTCTCGCATATATCTTTCTACAGGATAATCCTTGGTATAACCATATCCACCAAAAATCTGAACCGCTTTGGTGGTTATCCTCATTGCTGCCTCCGAGGCATACAATTTTCCCATAGAGGCGAATTTTTCAAAAGGCTCGCCTTGATCTAATAACCAGGCTGCTTTATACAAAAGCACCCTGGCTGCTTCTATTTGAGTAGCCATATTAGCTAAAATATGCTGGATAGCCTGAAAACTGGAGATGGGTCGATTAAACTGTACTCTCTGTTTGGAATACCCTTTGGCCTTTTCAAAAGCAGCCTCAGCTATACCCAGAGCTCCTATCCCTACCCCAATCCTTCCTGCAGCAAAGGTCTGCATAGCTATTTTAAAACCTCGTTTTTCTCCTCCCACAAGATTAGCTTTAGGAACTAAGCAATCGGTAAATATTAACTCTACATTGGGCAGGGCTTCCAATCCCATTTTCTCAAAATGTTGACCAAAAGAAAACCCTTCTGTCCCTTTCTCTACAATAAAAGTAGATAATCCTCTGGCTCCCCTTTTCCTATTCAGACTGGCAATTACCATATAAACATCGGCAATTCCTCCATTAGTAATAAATATTTTATTCCCATTTAAAATGTATCCATCCTCTTTTCTTTGAGCAGTAGTCTGGACGTTTCCAGCATCGGACCCCGCCTCGGGCTCAGTTAAAGCAAAAGCACCCATAGAATCCCCCTTGGCTAAAGAAGGAAGATACTTTCTTTTCTGATCTTCGCTTCCAAAGTTTAAAAGAGGATAAGTGCACAAAAGATTTGCTCCAAAAATTAAACCGGTAGTAGCACAAGCCTTGGAAATCCTCTCAGCAACCAATGCCCAGGTAAGATAATCCATCCCCAGTCCTCCGTATTCCTGAGGAATGGTAATACCAAATAAATCTAAGCTGGCTAATTTTTTAATGTTTTGTTCGGGAAATTCTCCTTTTCGCGCTACTTCATCGGCAATGGAAGCAAACTCCTTCTCGCTCACCTCTTCCACTAAATTCAAAATTAACTTTTGTTCCTCAGAAAAACTAAAATCCATTTTCCTCTCCCAGTAGATTTGTATAAAATATAATGGTTAATCTCCCCTTTGTCAAGAAAAACTAACCACTGAAGACACTGAATTTACCAAGTTGGAGGTTTTAACTCTCCATTTCTCACTTTTTAAAATTGCTAAGGGAGTTAAAGAGAATTAATCACCCTTTTCATTTTTCTGGAGTAATAATGGCAAACAGCTATAGCTATAGCATCGGCAGCATCGTCAGAGGTAGGTACTTGAGGTAGGTTAAGAAGCTTTTTAACCATATGTTGAACCTGTCGCTTTTTAGCCTTTCCATAACCAGTTATAGCTTGCTTTACCTCTAAGGGAGTGTAACTAAAAATCTTTGCTCCCCCGCAGGAGGCAGCCAGCATAATTACTCCCCGAGCTTGACCTACAGAAAGAGCAGTGCGGACATTTTGGCTAAAGAAAATCTGTTCAATTGCTATCTCTTCAGGACAAAACTTTTGAACTATTTTTTTTACTTTCTTGTAAATAATTCCCAATCGATCTACCATTTCCTGAGAGGAAGAAGTGCAAATACACCCATATTCCACAACTCGAAGTTGGCCCTGAGCATCAATTAATCCATATCCTGTAGTAGCTGTTCCAGGGTCTATTCCCAATATAACCATACAAGTAGTCCACAGTCCTAAATCTAATTTTTCTAAATCACAGGATAGCTCTGTTCCGTAACTTTTTTACCTAAAATTTTTTCTATATCTTCCTTTTCTAAAACTTCTTTTTCTTCCAGTTCTTTGGCAAGCTCAATTAACTTAGACTTGTTCTCCTTTAAAATCTTAAAAGCTCTCTGATGAGACTCTTCAATTATTCGACTGATTTCCTTGTCTACCTCATAGGCTAATTCATCGGAGTAATTTCTCTCTTTTAATAGGTCTCGACCAAGAAAAACTTCTTCAGCTCCTGTCCCGAGAGTAACCGGCCCCAGTTTTTCACTCATTCCATACTCACAAACGATTTTCCTTACAATATGAGTGGCCCGAACAAGATCATTTTGGGCTCCTGTACTTACCTCATTAAAGATAAGTTTCTCACTGGCTCTTCCTGCCAGAAGAACCGATAACTCATCAATTAGTTCTGATTTGGTAGCTAAATATCTATCCTCTAAGGGAAGCTGGAGAGTATATCCCAGAGTAGCTGAGCCTCGAGGTATAACAGAAATCTTATGAATGGGATCAGCTAAGGGAAGGAAATTTCCCACCAAGGCATGACCGCTCTCATGACAAGCAATAATTATTTTTTCCTTTTTCCGCATTACTCTGGACTTTTTTTCTGGTCCAGCTATTACTCTTTCTATAGATTCTTCTAACTCTGACATATTAATCTTATCTTTGTTTCTTCGGGCTGCTAAAAGACAAGCTTCATTAACTAAATTTTCCAAATCAGATCCTACAAATCCTGGGGTTCTTCGAGCTAAAATCTTTACATCTACCTTCGGGGAAATAGGTTTATTCTTCATATGCAATACTAATATTTTTTCCCTTTCTCTAATATCAGGAGTGTTAATAGTTATACGTCTATCAAATCTCCCGGAGCGAAGTAAAGCTACATCCAGAACATCAGGACGATTAGTAGCTCCCATTACTATTATTCCTTCCCGGGGACTAAATCCATCTAATTCTACCAAAAGCTGATTTAAAGTCTGCTCCTTCTCATCATGTCCTCCTCCAATTCCAGCAAATCTTTGCCTACCTACCGCATCAAGTTCATCAATAAATATTATGCAAGGAGCATTTTTTCTTCCCTGCTCAAAAAGATCTCTTACCCTGGAAGCTCCTACTCCCACAAACATCTCTACAAAATCTGATCCACTTATGTTAAAAAAGGGAACAGCTGCTTCCCCAGCTACAGCTCTGGCTAAAAGTGTCTTTCCACAACCAGGGGGACCAACCAGTAAAACTCCCTTGGGAATTTTAGCTCCCATTTTTTGAAATCTTTGGGGAGTTTTTAAGAACTGGATAATCTCCTGCAATTCCTCCTTGGCTTCTTCTGCTCCAGCAACATCGTTAAAGGTAACCTTAACTTTTTGTGAAGAAGTCATTTTGGCTCTGCTTTTGCCAAAAGAAAGAGACTTATTTCCACTTATCTGCATCTTACGAAGCAGATAAATCCATATTCCAACAAAAATTATGATGGGAAGTACTCCCCCAATAATGCTAACCCACCAGCTTGAAGTTTCGGGATGAGCCTCAATTTCTACATTATTTTCTCTTAATATCTTAATTAGCTCTGGATCATCGGGAGCAAATGTTTGAACAACATTTCTATCGCTAATTTTTCCTTCGATGAACTGTCCCTTTATAGTTACCTTGTTAATCTGATCCCTTCGGACCATATTCAAGAATTGAGAATAGGAAACCTTCTCCTGGTTGACCATAGAACCAATTTTAACAAAATTGAAAAGGGAAATTGCCACAACAAAGATTATTAAAAAGATAAATAAATTTCTTCCCAATTTATTCTTAGGTAAGGGTTTCTTAGGACCCGGTTTTTTTAAATTTTTTTGTTGGTTATTCATTAACCATTCTCCTTGTTTATTGTAGTAAAAATATGGAAAAATGCAAGTATAACACCCCAGGGGAATATAGGGGTCAGGTCTCCACCTTCTCCTCATCAGTATAAGGATTTTTCAGGAAACTGGTGTAGCAATTTAGCTTTCAATAAAGGGCACTGATATGAAAATTTGGAAAGTCGAAAGATGGAATGTCTATTCAGATGGACAGGCTAACCCAGATCCAGCAAATTATTAAAATTTTCTACCTGCGCAGGGAAATATCTCGCCCCCAATTTCTTTTAATTTTTGTCCTGTAAAAGGCAACTAACCTCGCCTTTATCCCTCAAATGTAGTTCAGGCCTTTAGACCTGACAATAGGCAGACCTAAAGGTCTGCACTACATCGTTAGCTTTTAGGAAAACTTACCTATTACCGAAAAGGATTAAACAGTTCCAAGTTCTTGGATAGGAGAATCTTTAACAAAACCCAGGACTATTAACTTTAGACTGCGGATTTAGAACCACATTCAAGTCAAATCTTTTCCAGGATAGCTTCTC
>JAUWJJ010000117.1 GCA_030607765.1 Candidatus Aerophobota bacterium | reverse complement strand
TTCTTTAAAGATTGAATGAGCTCGGGGGAAACTTTTCTATAAGCCTCTTTAATTTTTTCTTTTTTTACCCGAATTTCTTCTAAAGATAAAATTACCCCATCAAACTTACGAGTAAATTTTAAAACTGCCTCATCACCTTTATCTTTTACCTGTTCAATTATAGGAATAATTTTCGGAAAAATTTTGGGTAAATTCTCCCGGGACCTTTTAATTATCCCTTTATATTCTTCCCTGGTTAAGTTCTTAATTTTTACGGGAGGTCTCATAGAAACACCTTTTTAAGAGGGCGAGTAAACTCGCCCCTACCCAATAGCAAGAGTAATAGGGGTCAGGTCTCCACATTTGACATTTTATATAGTTTAGTTAAATCAATTGCGTTATAGCATCACGCAGGGGTAGGGGAGGCTTTAGCCTCCCAATTATAGCTGACCCAGGGCATAACCAGAAGCTGCCCTTACCAATTTCACCTGCCTAAGCTCGCCCTGCAACTTCTCCTCCCCGGGCAAAAAAACCTTAATGTAGTTGTGGGTGTAGCCGGTGAGAAGCTGAGTTTTGGACATATCTTTACCCTCAATTAAAACTGGCAACCTTTTTTCTATAAACTGAGAGATAAACTTAAAAGAAAGAGTATCTCCCAGTTCCTTTAATTTTTTGCTTCTTTCCCTTTTTACCCTTTCTTCAATCTGAGGAGTCATTGAAAAGGCAACTGTCCCCTCTCGAGGAGAAAATCTAAAGATATGCAACCTGCTAAATCCAATCTCACCTATAAAATTGTAAGTATTTAGAAAATGACGGGACCCCTCACCGGGAAAACCTACCATAACATCAGTGCTAATAGCCAGATAAGGAATTCTTTTTCTAATGTTTTTTAGCAAATTAAGATACTCATCCTTGGTGTATCTTCTTCCCATCCTTTTTAATATCTCATCATCTCCACTCTGCAGGGGAAGATGCAGGTGAGGGCATATTCGGGAATTAAGCATTAAATTTATCAATCCCTGTGGTATTAAATGAGGCTCAAGAGAGCTTAACCTTATCCTGAAATCTCCTTTAAGGGTGAGAATATCCTCAAGAAGGCTAACTAAATTTAAAGGAGGAAGAAGGTCTTTTCCGTAAAGACATAAGTTTATTCCCACCAAGACAATTTCTTTAAATCCCCGATTTATCAAAAGTTGAATCTCGGTGAGAACTTCCTGAGGAGCGCGGCTATGAGGTTTGCTTCCACGGACAAAGGGGATGCGACAGTAGGTACAGAATTGATTACATCCATCTTCTACTTTAACAAAGGCCCGATTATGAGAGTAAAAATCTTGAATAAAAAAATCTTTACCAGCTTTCTCGCTTACCGATATTTGAGGAGGAATATTTTCTCCCTCAACGCTTCGCTGCTCCCCCCTTCTTGAATTTTTGAGATTCTGATACTTTGAGGAAAACCCTGTTGGATGCTTGCTATCTAACGGGGCAAAAAACTCATTGAGCTTAAGTTTCTCGGAATTACCCACCAACTTAACTTGAGGAAACTTATCTTTAAGCTTTTCTGCCTCTGCCTCTACCAGACAACCTGTTACTACTACGGATGCTCCATTATTTTTCTGCAGAGCTTTTCTTATTAAATCTATTGATTTTTCATCGGCTCTTTTGGTAACACTACAGGTATTGATTACATAAATATCCGCTTCTTCAGAGAAACTGGCCAGCTCAAAATTTGCTCTTTTGAACCTTTCTCTTATAACCTGAGTTTCGTATTGATTTACCTTACATCCCAAAGTGGCTAAGGCTACTCTTCTGCTCATCTAAACAAACTCTTTACTCTCCTGAAGAACTCTTTAACTTTAGGTTGCCCATTATTCCTTCCCAGCTCATCAAATCTTTTAAGAAGCTGTTTTTGCTCTAAAGTTAAACTTACAGGAATTTCTACTACCACTTTAACCAACTGATCACCTTTTTGAAAAGAGTTAAGGTGAGGAACACCCTTTCCTCTCAAGCAAAACATCTTGCCGCTCTGTGTCCCTGAGGGAATCTTTAATCTTACCTTTCCATTTAAAGTGGGAATGCTAATCTCCCCTCCCAGAGCAGCTAAAGCAAAACTTACAGGAACCTTCAGTATTATACTGTCTCCTTCTCGGGTAAACAGAGGATGAGGTCTTACCCTGAGGGCGATAAATAAATCTCCGGAAGGGCCTCCTCCAAAACCAATCTCACCTTCTCCCCTTAATCTCAGCCGAGACCCATTATCTATACCAGCAGGGATGGTTACCTTAATTTTTTTATTCCTCTTAATCCTTCCTGTGCCACGGCATTGCCTGCAGGGATTGCGGATAATGGTTCCCCTTCCCTGACACTGGGTGCAGGTTCGAGAAAAAGAGAAAAACCCCTGTCTTATTTCCACATACCCCTTTCCTCCACAGGAAGGGCAAGTTTCCGAATGATATCCCGATTTAATTCCACTTCCCCTGCAAGTTGGACAAGACTCATATCCAAGAACCTCAATGCTTTTTTGAGTCCCAAAAACAGCCTCTTCAAAACTAATTTTTAAGTTATAGTGAAGATCTGCTCCAGGTTCACCTTGTCTTTCCCGAGTTTTAGCTCTTCTTCCAAAAAAATCTCCAAAGATATCTCCACCAAAGACATCTCCTCTGCCAAATACCTCTTCAAAAATTTTACGGGGATCAAAACCTCTCCATCCAGCAGCTCCTGCTCCCATTTCTGCTTCTAAACCCTGATGCCCGTATTGATCGTAAATCTGCCTCTTCTCAGGAGAGGAAAGTATCTTATACGCCTCGGAAACTTCTTTAAATTTCTCCTCAGATTCTTTAGAATTATCTGGATTCCTATCAGGATGATACTTAACAGCTAATTGTCGGTAAGCTTTCTTTATATCTTCAGGATTAGCATCCCGAGATACTCCTAAAATCTCATAATAGTCTTTTTTTGCCATTCTTTACTTTATTCCTCTACCTTATAATCAGCATCACTTATGTCTTCTTCCTTCTTCTCCTTTTTAGCCTCATCCGGTTTTTCCTCTGATTTACCAGACGCTTCCTGTTTTGCCGCTTCCTGATAAACAGCCTGCCCCAATTTTTGAGAAATCTCTCCTAAATGCTTAATTTTATCCCTAATTTGATTAACATCCTCTGCCTCAACAGCTTTTTTTAAATCATCTATGGCGGTTTGAATGCTGTTTTTCTCATTCTCGCCTATCTTACCTCCATAATCTTTAAGAGCTTTTTCTGTAGCATAAATTATATTATCAGCTTGATTTTTTACCTCGATAAGCTCTTTTCTCTTTCTATCTTCCTCAGCATGCTCCTCAGCTTCCCTGACCATCTTTTCTCTCTCTTCCTTGGCTAAAGCTCCCGATTCTCTAATGGTGATGCTCTGCTCCTTACCAGTGCCTTTATCCTTAGCGGTAACATTCACAATACCATTGGCATCTATATCAAAAGTTACCTCAATTTGAGGAATACCCCGAGGGGCAGGAGGTATCCCCACAAGTTGAAATCTTCCCAGGGTTCGGTTATCTTTAGCCATAGTCCTTTCTCCCTGAAGAACATGTATATCCACAGCAGTTTGGCTATCAGCGGCAGTGGTAAATATCTTGCTTTCTCGAGTAGGGATAGTGGTGTTTCGCTCAATGAGCTTAGTAGAAACTTCTCCCAAAGTTTCAATACCCAGGGAAAGGGGGGTAACATCTAAAAGAAGGATATCTTTCACCTCTCCAGCTAAAACACCACCCTGAATAGATGCTCCCACAGCTACCACTTCATCAGGATTTACTCCTTTATGAGGTTCCCGACCAAAAAACTTTTTCACTACTTCCTGAACTTTGGGCATCCGGATTTGCCCTCCCACTAAAATAACCTCGGAAATGTCAGAAGGTTTTAACTTGGCATCTCCCAATGCCTGCCTGCAAGGTCCCATAGTTTTCTCAATTAAATCCTCAGTCAGCCTTTCCAGCTTAGAGCGAGTAAGAGTTACATTTAAGTGCTTGGGTCCGGATTGATCAGCGGTAATAAAGGGAAGATTTATCTGGGTTTCCATACTGGAGGAAAGTTCACATTTAGCCTTTTCTGCTGCTTCTTTTAGCCTCTGCAGAGCCATCTTATCCTGACGAAGATCTATTCCATTCTCCTTTTTAAAATTATCAGCTAACCAGTCTACAATCCTCTGGTCAAAGTCATCTCCTCCCAGGTAAGTATCTCCATTGGTAGCTAAAACCTCACCCACATTATCTCCCACATCAAGAATGGAAATATCGAAAGTCCCTCCTCCTAAATCATAAACGGCAATTTTTTTCTCTTCCTTTTTCTCTCCCTTTTTCTCCAATCCATAAGCCATTGCTGCTGCTGTAGGCTCATTTATAATGCGTTCCACTTTTTTAAAACCAGCAATTGCTCCTGCATCCTTGGTTGCCTGACGCTGAGAATCATTAAAATAAGCAGGAACAGTAATGACAGCGCTGTCTACCTTTTCTCCTAAATAATCCTCAGCTACCCGTTTCATCTTTTGCAAAATTCGAGCTGAGATCTCCTGTGGTAAAAACTCACCCTTGTTAACTTTAACTTTTACTCGTCCTTGAGAATCCTCTACTATTTCATAGGAAACTCTTTTTTGAGCTTTTCTTATTGCTTCTTCACTAAAGCGACGTCCCATAATTCTTTTAATGGAATGTACTGTATTTTCTGAATTGGTGACAGCCTGTCTTTTAGCTAAAGCTCCCACCAACATTTCTCCCTTATCAGTAAAAGCTACTACAGAAGGAGTTGTTCGGTTACCTTCCTGATTAGGGATAACCACTGATTCATCTCCTTGCATTACCGCAACACAAGAATTAGTCGTACCCAAATCAATACCAATTATTTTTTTGCTAACTTTTTTATCCGCCATTGGAATTCCTCCTTAATTGCTTTAAATTTTAAATAATGTTAATGGCTTTTCTAAAATTCTTGTTTTCTCTGGCAATTGTAGCTGCCCAATTCATTGGGCGAATTTAATGCGCCGATGAATCGGCAAGCTACAAAAACGGTTGAAACAGCC
>JAUWJJ010000159.1 GCA_030607765.1 Candidatus Aerophobota bacterium | reverse complement strand
TTAACATTATAATTATTTTAAATTTGGGGTTATTTCCACTGTTGAGAGTAAATCTCGATCATCCAGTAGCTTCCCCAGCCCCAGGGTTACGGAAAAAAGAGGCTTGGGAACTAATTTTACAGGAAGATGGGCTCTCTCAGAAATATATCTATCTAAATCCTTCAAGCAGGCCCCTCCTCCGCTAAGATGTATTCCATTTTTCATTATATCACTTGCTAATTCAGGTGGACATTCCTCCAAAGTTTCCTCTATTATATCTACAATAGAGGAAAGAACAGAGATGAAAATAACATTTATTTCCTCTAAATCAATTTCTGCTTCACTGGGAAAACCGCTATTTAAATCTCTACCTCTTACCTTTATTTTTTTATTTTCTGAAGAAGGATAAATACAGCCAACATCTATTTTCATTTGTTCGGCTACCCCGTCACCTATATACAACTTGTATTCTTCCTTGATATATTGAACTATAGCCTGGTTCATCTCATCTCCAGCGATACGTGTAGATTTACTAACAACTACTCCATTTAGAGAAACTATGGCTGATTCACTGGTTCCTCCTCCTATATCTACTATCATGTTACCCAGGGGCTCCGAGATTGGAAGATCTGCTCCGATAGCTGCTGCCACTGCTTCTGCTACCAGGTAAACTTTTCTTGCTCCCAACTCTTTGGCTATATCTACCAGCGCTCTTTTTTCAACTTTAGTAGCCCGAGAAGGAACTCCGATTATTAACTTGGGTCCTATTATTGCTCGTTGAGGCTGAACCCTAAGCAAGAAGCATTCCACCATCTTACGGGTGATATCAAAATCAGCGATAACCCCATCTTGCATGGGGCGAATAGCTAAGATATTCTGTGGAGTTTTTCCCAGCATTCGCTTGGCCTCATCTCCTATACTCAGTACTTTATTACTTTTTTTGCTAACAGCGATAACAGAAGGAAGATCAAGAACGATTCCTTTGCCTTTTTTGTAAATAAGAGTATTAGCAGTGCCCAGATCCATCCCCAAACTATCCCCTATTAATTTAAAGCTAAATAAATTCTTAAGCATAGAAGCATTATATAAAGAAAAGAGGGAAAAGTCAAATTAAAAAATTTGCATTAAAAAAGAAAAAGAATATAATATATGAAAACTATTTTATAGGAGTAAAGCTTATGTTAATGCGAGAATTAAGAAAAACCATTAAACCTCTTTTGTGGGTTATAGCCATATCATTTCTAGTTTCTATTTTCTTTACGTATGGGCGTTTTTCTGGAGGAGGAAGCGGAGAAAAATCCCTGGTTAAGGTTAATGGAACTTCCATACTTTATGCCAGTTTCCTTAGAAGCTATAGAAGCGCCTATAATCAGTATCTACAAAATACTCAGGGGGAAATCTCTCCCCAGATGGAGAATTATCTTAGAAGCCAGGTAGTATCTCAACTTGTATCTAACGAGATACTCTATCAGGAAGCAAAAAAAGCAAAAATTAAGGTAAGCAAAGAAGAAATTCTCCGGCAGATAAGAGGGGCAATGAGAAACTTTGCCTCCCGGGAGAATTTTATAAGGTGGCTGACTTATCAGGGGTATTCTTATTCTGATTTTGAGGAAGAGATTGAAAGACAAATAGTTATATCCAGGCTCACTCAGCTAATAGAAGATAGTGCAATGGTTACTGATGAGGAGGTAAAAGACCACTGGGCAATAGAAAATGAAAAGATAAAGGTGGAATATCTTTTACTCGACCCTAAAAAATATGCTAAAGATGTAAAAGTAACTACTGAGGAGGCGAAAAAATATTACCAGGATCATAAGGATGATTTTAAAGTTCCAGAAAAGGTAAAAGTACAGTACATATTAATCTCTCCGGAAGAGTTTAAAGATAAAATTGACGTTAGTGAACAAACTTTAAAAAGGTACTACCAGGGTAATTTAGATGAATTTGAGGTAGAGGAAGAAAGAAGAGCTAGCCATATCCTGATTAGGCTATCTTCTTCGGCCACAGAGGAGGAGGAAAAAAAAGCTAAGGAAAAAATAGAGGAAATAGAAAGGAAAATTAAAGAAGGAGCAAATTTTAATAACTTAGCCAAAGAGTATTCTGAGGACCCTGCTTCAGCTATAAAAGGGGGAGACTTAGGATTTTTTACCTATCAAACTATGACTCCCTCTTTCAGTAAGGCTGTTTTTTCTTTAGAAGAGATAGGAGAGGTTAGCCCCATGGTAAAGACTCCTTTTGGCTATCATTTAATTAAGTTGATAGGCATTCAGCCTTCTTATACTGTTAGTTTTGAAGAGGTAAAGGAGGAAATAAATAATAAAGTTATTGAACAGGAAAGTGAGAAAGAAGCTCATAGGGAAATAGAAGAGATTAAAGAGAGAATAAATGAGAGAAAAATTAGTTTTGAGGAATACGCCAAGGAATATCCTGATCGGGTTAAAATTACTCCTCTTTTTTCCAGATATGAAGAAATTGAGGGTTTTGGATGGGATTATCAATTTGTTCAAACTGCCTTTTCTTTAAAGCTGGGAGAAGTTAGCTCTTCTACAAAGATTCCTGAAGGATACTGTCTAATTAACTTACTGGAGAAAGAACCTTCCCACGTTCTTTCCTGGGATGAGGTAAAGGAGGAAGCCGAAGAAAAATTAGCTGAAAATAAAGCTGAGAAGATTACTCAGCAAAGAGCAATTCAACTGGTTGAAAAACTAAGAGAAGGTAGTGACCTATCCTCCCTTGTCGAGGAATGGGAATACCAAGAATTGGATTACTTTACCAGACAGGATTTGATAAAACAAATGATGGATCAGGATAGTGAACAATTTATTAAAGTAGTTTTCTCTCTTGGAAAGGAAGAGATAAGTAATCCTCTTCTTTTAACTCAAGGGTATTATATAATAAAATTGTTAGATAGAGAACTTCCTTCGTATGAATTAAATGAAGGAAGGGACGATTTTGAAGAAAAGATTCTTTCCCGCAAGCGTCAAGATCTTCTCTCAGCTTGGTTTGAAGAAGTAAGAGAGAAGGCAAAAATTGTGGATAACACCTCTTTATTCTTCTCCTCTTAAACGAGAAACAGCGCTTCTTTGAACTCTTAAAACCACCTGGTTAGTCACCTCAATCTCTACATAGTTTTTCTTTAATTTGGTAATAGTACCATAAATACCTCCATTGGTAACTACTTTATCCCCTTTCTTTAAGTTCTTTATCATCTCCTGATGGTCTTTTTGCTTTTTTCGCTGAGGGACAATAAGCAAAAAGTAGAAAATCACAAAGATAAGAACCAGAGGGACAAGGGCTGAAAATATTCCTCCTGCTCCTGTTCCAAATCCATTACTAGCCCAGGCAATACTATGCATTGTTAAAATCCTCCTTTATTTTTTATAATTAAACCCGAATAAACTAATTTAACTTCTGGATAAATTTTTCCTTAAAATCTTTAAATTTATCCTCGACGATGGCCTCTGTTGCCTTATCCATCAAACGAGCTAAAAAATATAAATTGTGGTAAGTAGTAAGTCTTGCCCCCAGGATTTCTTTTGCCAGTAAAAGGTGTCTAAGATAAGCTCGTGAATAGTTCTGACAGGTATAACATTGACATTCGGAATCTATGGGATTAGGATCTTCTTTGCAGGCAGCATTTCTCAAATTTATCTTTCCTTGAGAGGTAAAAACTGCCCCATTGCGAGCTATACGGGTGGGAAGAGCGCAATCAAACATATCTATTCCCAAACAGATACAATCTAAGATCTCCTCAGGAGTTCCCACTCCCATTAAATAACGGGGTTTTTCCGAAGGAAGATACTCATCAGCGCAGTTTAAAATTTCTCTGCGTAAAGAGTGAGGTTCTCCTACCGATAACCCTCCCAGAGCATATCCATCAAAACCTATTTGCACCAGCTCTTCCGCTCCTCTCTTTCTTAAATCAGGGAAAATGCTTCCTTGAACTATTCCGAATAATCCCCTCTCTCTTTTTTCTCCCCAGTATTTTTTGCTTCTTTGAGCCCAGTTAATAG
>JAUWJJ010000095.1 GCA_030607765.1 Candidatus Aerophobota bacterium | reverse complement strand
GCTACCATACAATTCAGCAAAGTAAACTTTGCCACTACAAATAATAGAAAATCCTCTGTCTAAGAGATTTTTCATTTTTTTCTCATCCAATAAAAAAAGCCCATTCTTTTACATCGAAAGAATGAGCTTTTAAATTTCAACTTTCCCAACAGCTTCAGCAGCCCAGCCACCCTTATGGGGTCTGTGGCTTTGCGTCCCATCCTTTCGGTATGGTTTGCCCCTATCGGCTTACTTCCTACTTTTTAAAATAATAGAATTTACTACTATTTAGTATAATATAATAAAAATCCTTGTCAACCAACCATATCAGTGTTGTCAATGCAAAATAAATGTGTCATACTTTTTGTCTCAGAACATAAAGAAAAGTAGATGCCTATCATAGAATTTCCATATATAACCTTAAATTCCGGGTGCATAAGGCTCCCCTACGGGTAGAGATTAAGCTTCGTATTGCCCCTGATGAGGAAACAGGAATAGCAGAAATCAGAATTTGGTATAACGGTGAACTCACCGATGTTTATCAGGTCAAAAATTCTGATCTTAATTTAGTGCACTTTTAAAATTTAGCTAACACCCCAGTTTTTTATCTTGGTTTACATTTATTTTCTATATCGAGGAATAACTCCCATTTTAAAGGGAAAGTTCCTCAGTAGACATCAACCTTTCATCCCGGGTAGTTTCATATATATCCTCTAAAAGTTTTATATGCAAATGTTCCTGCTTAATGCCTCGTCGGGAAAACATCCTCTTCTGAGTCCTAACAGCAGAGTCAAGATAGTACTCTGTAATTTGTCCAAAAGTTTTAGCATAATTAGAAAAACTGGGCACATTAGCAGTAACAAAACCATAAATATAACTGGAAACGCCAATAGTTTTTCCAGTAAGTATACTGGTATTAATTGCCGTTTTAGAGTAATCTCCTATTATACATCCTAAAAATTGCATTCCGGTAGGAATTTTTTTACCCTGATACTCTACAGTTATATCGCCATAGGTATTTTTAAGATCAGACGTTGAAGTACCAGCTCCTAAATTCACCCAACTACCCACATAACTGTGTCCTAAAAATCCATGATGCTGTTTATTAGAGTAAGACTCTATAATTGATGATTCCACTTCTCCTCCAACTTTACAGGTATGGGAAATATAACTGTACTCCTTAATACTGGTTCTCTCTATTATTTTAGAATTATCGCCTATGTAAAGAGGCCCTTTAAGATAAACAAGTGGTCCAATAGTAGCTTTATTTTCAATAACAATTGTTCCTTCCTTGCTATCCAAACAAGCAGTAGGATGAATATGAACATCTTTACCTACAAAAACACCAGGGGAAATCTGCCGATAATTTCTCTTCATATAACGAAGATTTTCTTCAAAATAGCAGGGATTATAACGAATAATATCAAAAGGGTAGTTAATTAAAGGAAAATGATCCTCTAACAATCTGTATTCCTGAGAACGCAGGAAATTAGTAACGGAGCGTTCATTTTGAGTAGTTAAATTAAACTTTAAATTTGGAAAGAAAGCTACAGCTACCCTAAAATCACTCTGAGCTAAAAAGGCATCTCCTTTTTTAGTTTTATCAAATATTTCATTTAAAATACTCACAGATGGAACTAAGGAGGCATTTAAGAAAAGCAAGGATTTGTCTTTTAAAGTTTGATTGGGAAATTCTCGAGAAGTAATTTCTTTCAAATAGTCACGAATAATATAAGAAATTTCTTTACCTTTATTCTTAACCAAGTTGTACAAATTAGTTCCACACATATTTATAGCAAAAGCTGGTCGAGATAAAATAACCGGTCTTAATTCAGCTATTAAATGATCCTCAAAAAGAATTATCTGCATTTATTCCACCGTTACACTTTTAGCTAAATTGCGAGGTTTATCTACATCACAACCCCGAAAAATAGCAATATAGTAAGCTAAAAGCTGCAAAGGAACTACCGAAAGAATGGGGATGAGAAACTCAGGAGCAGGAGAAACACCAAATGTGAAATCAGACAGCTCATCCATCTCATGGTTAGCCTCAGTTATTATAGATAATATGCTCCCCTTTCGAGTCTTTATCTCAGCTACATTGGACTTTACCTTATCTAAAATGTGGCTCTCTGTAGCCAGCACTACTGTAGGCATATTCTCATCTACAAGAGCAATTGATCCGTGTTTAAGTTCAGCAGCAGGCATCCCTTCAGCATGAATGTAAGAAATCTCTTTTAATTTTAAGGCTCCCTCAAGAGCCACAGGAAATTGATAACTTCTCCCAATGTAAAGAAAATTCTTATACTGATAGGTAACCTCAGCTATCTTTTTTAAAATGTTAGCTCTTTTAAGTATTCTTTCTACCTGGGAGGGCAAAGCCTCAATCCCATTTAAAGCTACCAAACCATCTCTACGGGGAAGATTCCTCATTCTCCCTAAAAAAATAGCTAACATTGTTAAAACTAAAACTTGAGAGGTAAAAGCTTTAGTTGAAGCAACACCTATTTCTGGACCAGCATGCAAATAAATTCCTCTTTCACATTCTCGAGCAATTGAACTTCCCACCACATTACATATACCTAAAACTTTTGCTCCCCTTTTTTTCGCTTCTCTAATTGCAGCTAAGGTATCTGCTGTTTCTCCGGATTGGGATAAAGCTATAACCAAGGTATTTTCCTGCAGGAGAGGATTCCGATACCTAAACTCAGAGGCATAGTCGACCTCAGTGGGAACACCAGCTAAATCCTCTAAAAGGTATTTACCAATAAGAGCTGCATGCCAGGAAGTACCACACCCTAAAAGCTTCACATTCTTAATTTGTTGAAGTTCGGATCGGGTAAGGTTTAATCCGCCTAATTTAGTTGTAGCTTTTCTATAATCCAGGCGTCCCCGAAAAGCGTTGTGCAATGATTCGGGTTGCTCATAAATCTCTTTTAGCATATAATGAGAGTAACCTTCTTTTTCCAGAGTTATAGCTTCAAAAGGTATGGTATGTATTTCCTTATCTTGAGCTAAAGATTCTTTCAAGCTGGTGATAGAAAAAGAATCAGAGGTAAGACTAACAATTTCATCGTCTTCCAGATAAATAACTTTTCGAGTATACCTTACCAGGGCATTAACATCAGAAGACAAGAACATCTCTTTATTCCCTACTCCTATAATTAAAGGACTTCCCCGACGGATACCATAAAGTTTTTCCGGTTGATAGCTTGAGATAACAGCCAGTCCAAAAGTTCCCACCAACCTTAACATAACTTCTTTTAAAGCTTCCACCATATCTCCACTAAAATAATCCTCCAGCATATGAACTATTACTTCACTATCAGTCTGGCTTTTAAAGATATGTCCCTCTTTTTCCAGTTCTTTTTTAAGGGGTATGTAATTTTCTATTATACCATTGTGAACAATGGCTATTTTAGATTCGCAGTCAAGATGAGGATGGGCGTTTATCTCATTGGGAGACCCATGAGTTGCCCAACGGGTATGTGCAATCCCAGTATGAGAATTTGAAGGAAAATAAGGAGAAAGACTGGTAGTATCAGAAATTTTCCCTGCTCTTTTTAAAGTAATTATCTTCTTGTCTTTGAGGAAAGCAAACCCCCAGCTATCGTATCCTCGATACTCCAGGCGCTTAATCCCCTCAAAAAGAACCTCGCCCACCTTTCTATTACCAACATAACCTACAATTCCACACATTCATGCATCTCCTATAAAAACTTAACCACAAAGAGACTTAGACAAATTAACCACTGAAAACATTGAATTCACTGAAAAGTATAACTGTTTAGTGACTAATTATCACAAATAATTATTTAACAGTTCTTATGCAAAATTTTGTCTTTCTTTATATTTAAACTTGGATTCGGCAATCTGAACAATGATCATCAGAGCTTATCTTGGAATATCGCTCTGTATCTAATTTTCATATAAGTAGCCGCAACCTTCAGGTTGCGTTGTTTTGCGCAGGCTCTGAGCCTCGCGGCTACCAAATTACAATTGGGAAGCGAGATACTTCTTACCTAATCTGGAGAACTTTAATAGTTTACCGAATCCGGGTTAAACCTATCTGTGTAAATCTGTGGGGAATTATTATACCAAATTTAATAAAGATGACAAGCCAGAAAGTAGCCGGTTCCTATCTCTTCAAGTTTTGGTTCCTCTTCTTTGCATACAGGAACAGCATAGCTGCATCTGGGATGAAACCGACATCCGGGAGGAACATTTATAGGGCTGGGCACATCTCCCATTAAAATTGTTCTTTTTTTTCTGAATTTTGGATTTGGAATAGGTATTGCAGAAAGTAATGCTTTGGTATAGGGATGTTTCGGATCATTAAATAGTTTCTTTTTTGAAGCTATTTCAACTATTTTGCCCAAATACATAACTGCAACCCTATCACTTATATGCTTTATTACACTTAAGTCATGGGTTATAAACAGGAGAGTGAGTCCAAATTCCTCTTGCAGGTCCCGGAGCAAATTAATAATTTGGGCCTGAATGGAAACATCCAGGGCTGAAACAGGTTCATCTGCAACTATAAATTCTGGATCCATTGCCAGGGCCCTGGCAATTCCTATTCTCTGTCTTTGTCCTCCACTGAATTGATGAGGATAACTGCTTATTTGATCCTGTGTAAGCCCGACTTTTTCCATAAGTCCTATTACCTTAGATTTTCTTTCTTTCTTTGGTACAATACTGTGCACTTTCATTGGTTCAGCAATGGTTGAGCCTACAATCATTCTTGGATCAAGGGAACCAAATGGATCCTGATAGATAATCATCATCTTTCTTCTAAACTTCACCATCTCTTTCTTTCTCAAATAGGTTATATTGCGACCATCAAAGTAGATACCACCGCTGCTTGGTTCTATTAACCTTAAAATCAATTTTCCACAGGTAGTTTTACCACATCCAGACTCACCAACAAGTCCCAGAATCTCCCCCTTTTCTATAGAGAAACTCACATCGTCTACAGCTTTCACAATATCTTTTCTTCCAAAAGGTCCTTTGCCCATCCAGAAATATTTTTTTAGATTTTTAACTTCTACGAACTTTTCCATTTTCTTCTCATTGCTCTCGATTATCTCATTTTTTACTTATCACTTATTACATATCACATATTACTTCTTACTCTTGGCAGGTCTAAAGACCTGCACTACTCTTCTTACGCAGGCTAAAGCCTGCGGCTACATTTACATATTACATATTACTCACCAAATGGCATCTTACCAAATGGTGATTTTCTACTTCTATCAATTTGGGCATCTCTTTAATACACCTTTTCAAGCAAAAGTCGCATCTTGGGTGAAATGGACATCCCAAAGGAACATCAAGAAGATTTGGTACCAAACCTCTAATCACATCGAGACGCTTAGCTTCTACATCAAGTCTTGGTATTGATTTATTTAATCCTTTTGTGTATGGGTGAAGTGGCCTGGAAAAAAGTGTGTCTACGTCTGTATATTCCATAATACGGCCGGCATACATTACAGCAACGTTG
>JAUWJJ010000175.1 GCA_030607765.1 Candidatus Aerophobota bacterium | reverse complement strand
TATCAAAACTTAAAGTAGAAGATGTAGAAAAAATATCTCTTTTTTTTGGAAAAAAAGATGAGAACCTGAGATTGATAGAAGAAGAGTTAGGGGTGAAGTTTATTTTAAGAGATAACTTTCTTAAAATTAAAGGAGAAACTAAAAAAGTAGATAAAGCTGAGAAACTGGCAAAGGGAATTCTTTCTCGAGTTAATCAGGGTTATATTCCTGGGACAGCAGAAATAAAGTTAGCTTTGCATCAAATAGAGGAAAAAAAGGAATTAAAATGGGATGGACTGAAAGATCTGGTTATTTTTACTACCCCCAGAGGGAAAAAGATTAAGCCGAGAACCGAGGGACAGAAAAGGTACGTAGAGGCAATTAAAAAAAATGAGGTTGTTTTTGCCATTGGTCCTGCTGGAACTGGTAAAACTTACTTAGCGGTAGCTATTGCAGTGGCAGCTCTGAAAAGAGAAGAGGTGCTTCGTATTATCTTAACTCGCCCCACAGTAGAGGCAGGAGAAAAATTAGGTTATCTACCTGGGGGATTGAAAGAAAAAGTGGAACCCTATCTTCGTCCCCTTTACGATGCCCTGTATGAATTAATCTTAGCTGATAAATTTCATTCTTTTCTGGAAAGAGATATGATTGAAATTGCACCCTTGGCTTATATGAGAGGAAGGACTTTAAATGATGCTTTTATTATCTTTGATGAAGCTCAAAACACTACCTACGAACAGATGAAAATGTTTCTTACTCGTCTGGGTTTTGGTTCCAAGGTAGTGGTTACAGGTGATATTACTCAAATTGATCTTCCTCCTCGTAAAGGTTCAGGATTAGTAGAAGTTCAATCTCTTTTTAAGGATGTAAAAGGAATTGAGACTGTTTATTTGACTCAAAAGGATGTGGTAAGGCACAATTTGGTTCAGAAAATAGTAAAAACATACGAGGGCTATGAAGAAGGGATTAAATATGCCCAGAAGAGTAAATAGAAGAAAATCTGAACCAACAGAGCGTAGGATAAAGAAGATCTTTGCTAAATCTTATTTTTCTCAGTGGCTTTGGGGAATGGGAATGGCAGGAGGACTTTTTCTTGTGTTTCTCTTTCCCTTTTCTGCTTCTCTAACTGTGAAACTGGGAACAGTGATTCTTATTGTTTTATCAGTATTAATTTTTTTAATTTATCTTTTTCGTTTCTATCCTAAATTGCTAACAGTTAATTTTTTGCCTTTGTTTCTGGTCTTGATTTTATCTACGAGTTTAATGGGAAAAATCGTTTTATTTTTGCCCCAGATTTCCAATTATTTTGTTCCCATTGCTTTTTTATCCATTCTATTCTCTCTTTTTTTTAATCCTACTTCGGCAGTTCTTGTTACAGCTTTCTTGAGCATTATTTTTGCAGTTAATGCGAAAAGCTTAGAGATTTTACCTGTTTTATTTTTTGGAGGAGTGGTAGGTATCTATGGTGCTTCCTTTATCCACCAGAGAGCCGATATTACCAAAGTAGGGGTTTGGATAGGATTTACTAATTTAATTACTATTTTAGGAATGGGTTTAGTAGCTAAATTTTCCCTTGCTCAAATTCTTATTTCAGGACTGTGGGGACTGGGGAGTGGAATTTTTTCCAGTATCTTAGTAACGGTAAGTCTTCCTTACCTGGAGACATATTTCGGAATTACTACCGATATTAAGTTACTTGAACTAACCGATCTTAATCATCCCCTCTTGAAAAGATTATCTATAGAAGCCCCAGGTACTCACCATCATGCTATGATGGTAGCTACTTTAGCTGTAGCTGGAGCAGAAAATATTGGAGCAAATGCTCTTTTAGCCAGAGTGGGAGCTTACTACCACGATATCGGTAAGGTCACTCGACCCCATTTTTTCTTTGAAAATAGCGGACTGGAAGACCTTACTGATAAGTCTCATCAAAAAGTTAACCCTAATTTGAGTTCTACAATAATTCTCTCTCATGTAAAGGATGGAACTGAATTGGCTAAAATCCATAGACTTCCAAGGGTAGTTATTGATATCATTTCTGAACACCATGGAAAAAGTCTCATAGCTTATTTTTATCGAAAAGCTCTGGAAGAAAAAAAAAATGAAGAACAAGTTGATGAAACAAGTTTTCGCTATCCCAGTCATAGACCTCAATCTAAGGAATCAGCTATTGTAATGCTGGCTGATTCTTTAGAAGCTGATTTTCGTTTTTCTTCCGGGAGAGTTAGTAAAGGTTCATCTTTAACCAGGCATAAGATATCCTCCCGGATAGAAAAGGTGATGGATAATAAATTGAAGGATCATCAACTAGATGAATGTAATTTAACCTTAAGAGAATTAACTAAGATAAAAGAAGCTTTTGCCCGCGTTTTTGCAGGTTTAGCTCATACACGGGGTAGATATCCTGAGGAAGTGCTGGAAAATCGGTAAATGCGTGAATGAGTGGATGTGTAAATGCGTAAAAAAGTTAATGGGTAGATGAATGGAAAAGGCAGAGAGCGAAAGACAAGAAAAAAGGTAAGTAGAAGAATGGAAGGAATAATGAGTAAGAGGATAAGTGAGCAAAACGCATTCACGCTTCTACGCATCAACGCACTCGACGAGATATGGTTGAGATAAATAATTTATGGGGAAAGAATGTCCCCGAGGAAGTTTTAAAAAAGGCAGCATTCCTAACTTTACAAACAGAACTCGGAGAGAAGGAAAAAGAGATTAGTATAACCTTGGTATCCGATAATAAAATAAGGCAGTTAAACAGAAAGTTTCATAAGGTGGATTCTTTCACCGATGTTTTGGCTTTTCCAATGGAAGACGATTTTGTTTCTACTAAAGATATATTAGGTGATGTGGTTATTTCTCCTGAAGTAGCTCTAAGACAGGCAAAAAAACACAGTTTCGAAGATGAACTTGCTCTTTTAGTGATTCATGGGGTTCTTCATCTTTTGGGATATAGAGATGAGAAGAAAAAGATGAGAGAAATGATGGAGAATAGGGAAAGGAAAATTTTGAAGCAAATGGGCATAAATGAGAAAATAATTTAAAGGGGGAAAAATGAAGACAAAAATTTTATCTTTATCCTTAGTTTTTTTGTTTTTGGGAGGTTTTATCCATGTAGCTAATGCTGAGTTAGTTGTTAATATAGCTTATGCAGATGTGCAAGAGGTGTTTAATCAGTACCAGAAAACGAAGGAGTTGGAGGATGAGTTAAAGTCACAAAGTGAAGTTCAAGGACAGAAAATACAGGTAAAAAGAGATGAGATAGATAGATTAAGAGAAGAACTTAAATCTCAGGAACTTTTACTTACTGAAGAAGCAAGAAAGCAAAGAGAAGGGGAAATTATTGCAAAGACTCAGGAGTTTAACGAATTTGTTAACTCTATTTCCCAGGAAATAAATAAGATAGAGAAAGATTACACCGATGAGATCATAGAGGACATCATGCTTAAAGTAAAAGAAATCGCTGAGAGAGAAGGGTACAGATTTGTTTTGGATGGGACAGTTCTTCTTTACGTTACTCCCGAACAGGAGTTTAATTTAACCCAAAAGATAATCTCAGAATTAAATCAGGAGCATAAGATAGGGGAATGAAAAAAAATTTAAAGGAGCTGTCCGATTTAGTAAAAGGAAAGATAAGAGGAAATGATGATTTATTGATTAAAGGAGTAACTAAAGTAGAGGAAGCTGAGAAGGGGGATATTACTTTTGCTAT
>JAUWJJ010000201.1 GCA_030607765.1 Candidatus Aerophobota bacterium | reverse complement strand
CAGGTCTCAACATTTGACATTTCTCCCTGTATCGTACCACAATGCAATTCAACTATTAGGAATGTCAAATGTTGAGACCTGACCCCATAAAAACCTTAGGTCCCCTTGTCCTATCACCCATAGTTATAACTTCGTAAACAATAGTTCCTATTTTTTTAGCAATTTCCTCTACTGTAATGGTTTTCTCTCCCTGCTTCCCCCATAGAACAATTTCATCCCCTATTTTTGCTTCCGGAATATGAGTTACATCAATCATACAGTGATCCATACAAATTCTTCCTATTATAGAAGCGCGTTTTCCTCTGACTAAAACTTTGCCTTGATTGGAAAGAGCTCGAGGGTATCCATCGGCATAACCTACGGGAAGGGTAGCTACTAAAGTTTCTTTAGATGTAATGTAAGTTTCTCCATAGCCTACACTACTTTTTGGGGGCAGTTTTCTTATAAAAACAATTTTTGTTTTAAACTCAGATGCTGGTTTTAATTCCACTGTTTTTTTTGTATGATTGGAGGGAAACAGTCCGTAGATAGCTATCCCTGGTCTTACCATATTCAGCCACATAGAAGAAAAATTTAAAATTGCTGCACTGTTAGCTATATGTCTCAAGGGAATGTGGATTTTTTCTTTCTTTAATTCGTCTAAAATCTTGCTGAATTTGTTAAACTGAGTGTAAGAGCTGGTTTTGTTTTCCTCATCTGCTGAGGAGAGGGTGGTGAAGATACCTTCAATCTCAATGTTTTTTACCTTTCTTACCTCTTTAATAAAATTTAGTACCTCTGAGGATGAAACTCCTAATCTTGCCATACCCGTATCAATGTTTATATGAATCTTACCAGTTTTATTATATCGAAGAGCACAACTGGATATTTTCTCTATAACTTTAAGGTCACTTGTCCCTCCAGTTAAGTTATAGGTAAAAAGAGATTCCACTTCCCTCTCACTACTTATCCCCAATACTAAAATGGGGGCTTTTATTTTCACTTTTCTTAAGGTTATAGCTTCCTCCACCCCAGCTACAGCTAATCTTGTACTACCATTTTTTAAAGCTACCCGGGAGATCTCAACAGCACCATGTCCATAGGCATTTGCTTTAACCACAGCCATAAACTCAATTTTTTCACCAATTAATTTTCTTATAGCCCTAACATTGTGAGCAACTGCATCAAGATTAATCCGTAAGTGAGTAGGTTTTATGTTATTCATTGTTTTATATTTCCCTTTCTCTTTTCAAAGATGACTCCAGCATTTTCATAAGAAGCTGCGGAAATTCGTATCCTGCACTACGAGCCGCTTTTGGAATAAGACTTATTGATGTCATTCCCGGGATAGAGTTGGCTTCCATAACATAAATGTTTTTATTTTCTACCAAAATGTCAATCCGGGAGAGAATTTCTAAATTTAAAGCTTTAGAGGTTTGCAAGGCTATTGCTTGAACTTCTCTGTACACGTCCTCAGGAATTCTGGCAGGGACAATATACTCTGTTTCTCCCGGAGTGTATTTAGATTTAAAATCATAAATTTTACTTTTGGGAACTATTTCTATAACTGGTAGTGCTTCAAGGTCGTTCTCTAAGCCAAGAATTCCTACTGTAACCTCAGTTGAGTTTATATATTTCTCCACCAGTAAAAAATTTCCATAATCAGTAGAATTCTCAAGTTCCGATTTTAGCTCACCTGTTTTCCTGATTACTTTCACACCTATGGTTGATCCTTCCCGAGTTGGCTTTAAAATTACAGGAAAACCTAATTTAGCTTTTGCCTGCCGAACAAAGCTTTCTAAATATCCTCTTTTATCAGTATCTTTTTTAGAAAATATTAAGTGTGGAGGTGTGAGAATCCCCTTATCTTTAAGCACCTTTTTTGTTGCTATCTTATCAATAGATAGGGCACTTCCCAGGATATCTGAACTGGTGAATGGTATGCCCATCAACCTGCAGATAGCTTGGATTGTCCCATCCTCTCCCCATCCTCCATGTAAAGCTAAGAAAGCCAGGTTAATAGCTTCCCTTTTCATTACTTTCATTATATCCCGATGGACATCTATTTTTACTACGTTCAGCCCCTCTTTTTTCAAGGCTTCATAAATTGCCTGTCCACTCTTCAAGGAAATTTCTCTTTCTCTTGATTCTCCACCACATAAGACACCTATTTTGTAGTTAGCTAAATTCATTCTTTTGCTCACTTTTCATCCACTGGATGTTCATCGGCTCGGATTCGAATTCCTCTGTTATTTTAATATTGCTTTATTTCTTTATCCCTTTTAATTCTCTAATTCTAACTTTGTCTGGCGGAGAGGGAGGGATTCGAACCCTCGGGAAGGCTTTTACCCTCCACGCGATTTCCAATCGCGCACTTTCGGCCGCTCAGTCACCTCTCCAGTAATTTTTATTTGAATGGATCAGGAATTTTCAATCTTCTACATATTTTCTTTACAAGAGTGTTATCTATCTCGATATGCCTTGGAACAGTCTCTCTCATTCCGTTATTAGCATTTTGAACTAAAGTATGCATACTCTCTTCTCTTTTCACAAAACATCCATATCTTCTTAAGTACTGCATCAACTGCCTTCTTCTCGTTCTACTGTAATTTCTTCTTTAACCGCATCTTTTGGTAAATTTGCAATAATATCATTCTTTCTATCTTCGATAACTAACTTAATTGCTTCAGATAGACTTTTTCTGCATTCTTCGATGGTTTTTCCTTGGCCATTCGCTTCAGGTATCTCTACACAATATCCAATATAATATTTCTCTCCTTTTTCGAATATTACAGTAAATTTATACTCCATTTAACCTCTCCTTTTGGTGAACTGCCGTGTAGGATAACCCACTGGCAGCTCAGGAACTTGGTTACAGGGTAACCAATAACTAATCTTCCAGCAAAACAGTTTTGCTGTGGCGGAGGGACTGGGACTCGAACCCAGACAGGCTTTCGCCTTTCACCGATTTTCAAGACCGGCTCCTTGCCAATTCGGACATCCCTCCTTTTTCTATCCACTTTACCTCCTTAATATAAGGATGCAGAACATCGGGAATATACACTCTTCCCTTCTCATCCTGAAAGTTCTCTAAAATAGCTACTACAGTTCTTCCTATAGCTAAACCAGAACCATT
>JAUWJJ010000147.1 GCA_030607765.1 Candidatus Aerophobota bacterium | reverse complement strand
ATGAGCAACCCCTCCATTTTTTAGGAAAACTTACCTGTTACTTCTTTGTGGTGATTATCCTATTATTAGAAGAGAATCCTGTATATCTATTTCCAAGGACTTAACAACTTATAGAAAAAACAAAATCTTAAATTAACTTTTTAACCCTTTAATCCAGTTATGGCAATGCCTTTTATTACAAACTTCTGAGAAAAGATATAGGCAACTAACATAGGTAAGGTAGATATGACTGAAGCAGCCATTAAAGGACCGTAATTCATGCTCCCATAAGGGTCTTTAAATAAGGAAAGACCAACAGGAACGGTCCGTAAATTCTTAGAATTAATAACAATCAAAGGCCACAAAAAATCGTTCCAAGAACCGAGGAATAAAATTAGGATTACAATTGCCAAGGATGTTTTAATTATGGGTGCAACAATGGTTGAAACTATTCTCACCTCACTGGCTCCATCTAACCTTGCCGCTTCTATCATGTCAATGGGAATAGATTTTATACTCTGCCTTATTAAAAATACTCCAAGAGCGCTACCAAAATTAGGAGCCAAAATCCCCAAATAGGTATTAACCCATCCTATTTTTGCTAACATTACATATAGAGCAACAGAGGTAACTTGAAAAGGAATCATAATAGTGCTTAAAATAAGAATGAAAAAAAAGTTCCGCAGAGGAAACCTATAAACCACAAATGCATAACCGGCAAATAAGCCGAATACTACCGAACATCCAACAGAGGCCGCTGCAACTATTAAACTGTTCAGATAGTAAAGGTGGAAAGGAGCTGTATTAAAAACTGCTATAAAATGTTCAAAAGTTAGACGACTTGGGATCCACTTGGGGGGGAAGGCAACAATATCACGAATTGGGCTAACAGAGGTAATAAACATCCAATAAAAAGGCATAATCATAATTAGAGCACCAACTAAGACTAACATATAAAGAATAATTCTCCCTATAAACAATGAACAATTCTTGAGTTGTGGAACACTCATTATTTTCCCCTTAAAAAAATAGGACTAAATTTTAGTAAACAATTTCCTTTTTCTCGCTGATAAAGTATTGAGTAATTGTTATCCCTAAAATACAAATAAAAAGGACCATAGCCATAGCAGCAGCATATCCAAACCTATATTTTAGAAAGGCTTGCTGGTATAATTCTAATACCACCACAGTGGTTGAATGAGCAGGTCCGCCTCCAGTTAATATAAATATCTGGTCAAATACTTGAAAAGTAAGAATTGTATTGTATATAAGTATGAAAGTAGTAGTTGGGGTAAGTAAGGGTAGCGTAATTTTAAAGAATCGCATAAGAGGATTAGCCCCGTCAATCTTAGCTGCCTCATAATATGCTTCAGGAATCGCCTGCAGTCCTGCAATAAAAATAATCATATTGTATCCTATTATTTTCCAGATACTGAAGATAATCACTGAAGTTAATGCTTGGCGACTGGAGTTTAACCAAGGTTGGAGGGGTAAATGCAGGAGTTTTAATATAGCATTAAAAAATCCAAACTGCGGGTTATAAAGCCACCACCAAACCAGAGCAGCAGCTACAGCACTGGTGATATAGGGAGAAAAATAGACAGCTTTTAAAAGATTGTTAAATCGAAGCTTTGTGTTTAAAATAACTGCCATAATTATGCCCGCTACGGTTGAAATTGGAACAGTAAATGCGACATACTTTAAGGTATTGACAAATGATTTCAGAAAAATCTTATCCTCTAAAAGGGAGGAAAAATTATCCAGCCCTGTAAATGTAAAACTATGTCTTAATAATTCTACTTTAAAAAAGGCGTAAATCAAGGTTTGAATAGAAGGGTAAAGTCTGAATATTCCAAAAAAGATAACGATAGGTGCAATAAAAAGATAGGCATGAAAATATTTTTTCCGAAGAGTAATATGAAACCAATGTTTAAATAAGAAAAAAAACGAATTGACAGACATATTCTCTCCCTGGCAAATAAATTAAATAAAATGCCTGCCCCTTACCTGGCCTAAGGAGCAGGCATATAAAAAATCTATCTCAATGCATCTTCAATAGCTTTGTTAGCCAATATCTCTGCTTCATCCAAAGCTGGACTAATCTCAGCTTCATTATGCCATACCTCTTGAATTGCAGAGCCAAGAGCTTCCATAATACCATTCAAACCTAAATTGTTGGGATAGGAGCGACCATAGAGAATCATCTTCCGCAGAGCCCCTATATAGGGATCACTAACAAGTGGCTCTCTTTCCCAGTTAACCTTATATCTTGGAGTCATCCGGTATTTTACACAAAACTTGTAATCTTTCTCAACGCTATTGATCCATTTGATAGCTTTCCAAGCTAACGCTTTATTTTTAGCTACTGTGGGCACTACATAAACCCAAGGATTATAATTAGTAGCGGGGGGCATTCCGGCATATCTTACTGGCGGTAAAGCCATACCCCATTTTAAATTGGGAGCTTCTCTTGGTTGTCGGGTTTGAATAGATATAGTCTCGCTAATTTGCATTGAAGCGACCCCTTGTAAGAGAGCCGTCCTTGGATCTGGAAAGTTGAGACTGGTAGATTTATCTGCATAAATCATATCATAGACAAGTTTAAGAGCTGCTCTACCCCCTTCGTTGTTAAATGCTGCTTGGCCACCTTTTAGTGCCTTCGGACCGGTAACTAAATCTGCACCAGCTCCCCATAAAGCCCACAAAAATTTATGTACCACACCGTGAGGGTGCCCTAAATGTCTGATAGCATATCCAACTCGGATAAGATTCCCCGATGCATCCTCCTTGCAAGTTTTTAAACTGTAATATAAAAACTCTGCCCAGGTTGTCGGGGCTCTTTCTGGATCAAACCCTGCTTCAGCGAAATAATCTTTATTCCAGGTAAGACCATAAATATCAGCTCCGTATTGAGGATATCCATACATTACACCATTACCGTAATCTGAAGCTCCTCTGACTGCTGGATCTACCGTTGCAAGCCATTTTGCAGCATCTGCCGAAGGTACTCTGTCTAAAGCTCCCTCTTTAAGAAAACCAGGAACCCAGGATTGATCAACAAACAAAATCTCAGGAACGCCCCTGCCTGCTGCTATAGCAGTGAAGATTTTCTGCTGCATAAAATCATAATCTTGAGCAATGAGCTCCACTTTACAGTTATTTTCGACTTCAAAATCAACAAATAGGTCTTTTTCATGGAAGAGAAGAGCAAGTGAAGTAATCTCACCTGCAGGGTACCATAGTTTTACCTTAACTGTGGATTCCGCTGAGATTGACAGGAACAAAATAGGTAAAATTATCAGAGTTATCAGCATAATTTTTAAGCGTTGCCCTATATAAACCATTTTAAACCTCCTTTTATTTTGTCATACTCTAAAGAACTCTTGATCTGATCTATTTTTTCTGGAAGTTTTCATTGTGAGAAGGTAATTATTTAATATACTCTCCTGGAAATTTCCTTTATCCTAAAGCTGGACCAACCCTGTCTTGGTAGGCAGGAATCACATTTTCGCCTCCTTCCTGGTCCTAATCTCAATTTCTTGCTCAAGAATATATTCTCCCCTTTAAAGTAAAGACTTGTAATTTGCCATAACTTTCTCAAAAGCTGCTATATGCTGATGAAAAAAACCTTCCTTAGGATCTATGTAGGAGGGGATAGTAAAAAATTTCTTGCCTAAACTCTCTGCTACTGGAAAAGCACCCTTCTTTGCTACCTCAAAGTCATTACCTAAAGGTCCACGATTATGCCCCCATACATCAAACCCACGAACAAAAAGTGGTTTGAGATGTTGCAATTTTTGAGTTGAACCTGCATGTTTCCATCCAGGATCACTTATGGGAGACCCTTCTGCTCTCACCGCCTCCACAAATTTCTGGATGGGAAGGCCATTTAGCTCTTCAGAATTATAAATAATTTTTAGTCCACCGTAAAGACTCACTCTTTTTGCTTTGGGATAGGAATGTTCAGGTTCTAAACCGGGGAGTTTTTTTAGTACATCAAAGATCCTCTTTCGATTCTCATCACTTCGTTTTATTCTGTATTCAAGAGTGTCCAGGGAGACTTTTGCTATTGCTAAAGCTAAAGGATAAGCCCTGAACTTCAAACCTAAAACTTGTTCATCAAGTATATGATAGGAAGGGTTAGTTAACTCACTCTTGATACCAGCACGATGCAAGTGACAGTATATAAGCTGCCGTTCGTAAAATTCCCTGTTGTTGGTAGTTACTATTCCTCCTTCTCCTCCAGCAACAGGTTTACCAGTTGGATTAACTCCCTGTAAACTGAAACAAGTAATATCTCCTATGCTGCCAATCTTATTCCCATTCCATTCTGCTCCATGGGCGTGCGCCGCATCTTCAACAATAGCAATT
>JAUWJJ010000128.1 GCA_030607765.1 Candidatus Aerophobota bacterium | reverse complement strand
TAAAGACTTCAGTTTTTCTGAAATTTTAGGGTTGCCCTTTCCTTCGGTGTTTTCCGGGCGCCAGCGGCTAAGTTCTACTTCTATCTTTATACTGCAATTTTTCTCTGATTTACTTACTTCGTTAATCTCGTTATTACACATCACTTACTTCCCGGCAGGTCTACAGACCTGCTCTCCATTTGCTGTAGCCGCAACCTTCAGGTTGCGTAAGATTCGCATGCTCTCAAGCCTCGCGATTACTTATCTTCTCCGCCGCGTTTCCTTTTTGGAAAACACTCCTCAGCGGGTAAGCAAATTATAAGGATTTTTCAGGAAACTGGAGAATTATCCTTGACAGCAAGGAAAGCTTTGCTATTCTAGGAATTAGATAAAAAACAATGTGAGAAAAATAATGCAGAAAGTACATATTTATACAGTTGGGGAAATCACTGACTATATAAAGGAAAATCTGGAAGAAGATGAGAGACTACAGAATGTATGGATAAAGGGAGAAGTCTCAAATTTTAAACTACCCTCAAGGCACCTTTACTTTTCTTTAAAAGATGAGGAGGGCCTTTTGTCCTGTATTATGTTTCAGGACAAAGCAAAAGGATTGCAGTTTAACCTTAAGAATGGATTGGAGGTAATTGTTCGAGGAAACATAGGAGTTTATAAACCTCAAGGGAGATATCAGCTCTATGTAGAAGAAATGTTTCCTGTGGGTAAAGGCCTGCTCTATTTAAATTTTGAAAAGCTAAAGGAGGAACTTCGGGAAAAGGGCTATTTCCAACCCGATCACAAATTACCCTTGCCTTATTTACCTCAGAGAATAGGAATAGCCACTTCACCTAAGGGAGCAGCTATCAGAGACATTCTTACAGTTCTAAATACCCGCTTTCCCAACTTGGAGATTACTATTGCTCCCTGTAGAGTACAGGGAAATGAGGCGCCAGGGGAAATTGCCCAGGCTATTAATGATTTAAACAGGTATGGAAAGATAGATGTTATAATTGTAGGAAGAGGGGGAGGTTCATTTGAGGATCTTTTTGCCTTTAATGAGAGAATAGTAGCTGAGGCTATTTATAATTCTCGTATTCCTATAATTTCTGCTGTTGGGCATGAAATTGATGCAACCATAGCTGATTTTGTTGCCGATGAGAGAGCTCCCACTCCTTCAGTAGCAGCTCAAAGAGTGGTTCCTCGAAAAGAAGAATTGAAGAGCAGGCTGCAGGATAGAAAAAGTAAACTAAGTTTTTTGATCGAGAAAAAAGAGCAGTTACTTTGTGCTAATGTGGAAAAATTTAAAAAATCTCTCAAGAGGGAACATCCCCAAAAAAAGATTCGAGACCTTAAGCAGCAAATAGATGATTTTAGAAGAAACTTAAGAAACTACATAAATTATCAATTTCAACTAAGAAAAACTCATCTTTCTCACCTCCATCAAAGCTTTATTCAACTGTCACCTCAGAAAAGATATAACCTGGAAAGAGAAAGATTAAAAGGAAAGGAAGAGAAGCTGCGCGGTATAGTTAAAACAAAGCTGGAAAAAACAAAAGAGAAAATAAACTCTTGTGCCAACAGAACAAGAGATCTTTCTCCCTTGTTTATCCTCAAGAGAGGTTACAGCATCTGCTTTAGCTATCCTGAAGGAAAAATAATTAAAGAGTATCAGCAGGTAAAGAAAAAAGAGAAGATAAGAGTTAAATTATACAGAGGACACTTGTTAGGTGAGGTTTATAAGGCCGAGGAGGAAAAAAGTGAAATTTGAGGAGGCAATGGATAAACTGGAGGAAACTATCCGTCAGTTAGAAGAGGGAAATCTTCCCTTAGAGGAATCACTGGAAAAATTTGAGGAAGGAATGAAATTAATTAATTTTTGTGAAAAAAAGTTAGAAGAGGTAGAAAAAAGGGTAAATATTTTAATGAAGGAGCAGGACAAATTTAAACTGGAACCCTGGCAACCAACTTTAGAAAAGGGAGAAGATAAAAATTCTCCAAATCGAGGGTCTCTGTTCCCAGAAAATGACTAAAATGGAAATTTTGTCTCTTCCTACCAACAGGTTGTTTTTGTCTGTTATCTGTGCCTGGGTGCTTGCCCAGGGAATAAAAGTCGTTATTCCCTTGGTTAAGAGAAAAAAACCTCAATGGCATCGATTTATAGAACCGGGAGGAATGCCCTCCTCCCACGCTGCTGTGGTAATAGCCCTTCTTACAGGAGTGGGGATATTAAAGGGTATACACTCTACTATTTTTATTGTTACCTTGATTTTTAGCCTGGCTATAATTTATGAGGCTGTAGGAGTAAGAAAAGAGGTGGAACAACAGGCAGAGGTTTTAAGTTTACTAATTGAAAAATTACCTTTAAAGAGTAATTTTAAGATAAATTTAAAAAAAAGCTTAGGTCATCGTCCTGTAGAAGTAATTGCAGGAGGAATAGTTGGGTTTGTCATAGCTCTAATCTGGATGAAATAAGAAATGTTAAAAACAGCAGGGATAACACTAAATCCCCAAAAAAAGGATATTTTTAAAAGGGTTTTGCCTATAATTGACTGGTTGGAAAAAAGAAAAGTGGAAGTTTTAGTTCTTCGCGGAATCGGAGGGAATTTCCCTTCAAGAATGTTAGCTAATATGGAAAAAATAAGGGAAAAAGCTCAATTAATCATTAGTCTGGGAGGTGATGGAACCTTATTTAGAGCTGCCAGAGATTTTTCTTCTTATCAGTTACCTATTTTAGGGATTAACCTTGGGGGGCTAGGTTTTCTTACCGAGGTTTCCATCTTAGAATTTGAGGAATCACTGGAAAAAGTCTTAGTAGGCAGATACAAAATAGAAAAAAGGATGATGCTACAAACCTTGGTGTACAGAAAAGGTAAACTAATAAAAAGCTCTATTGCCTTAAATGATGTAGTTATAGGTAAAGCTTATCTTCCCCGAATAATAAATTTTAAAACCTTTGTTTCCGATGAACTGGTAACTACCTATTCTGCTGATGGGCTAATTATCTCCACTCCTACAGGCTCAACTGCTTATTCTCTTTCCGCTGGTGGTCCGGTAGTTGATCCAAAACTTAAGGTAATTATTCTTTCTCCTATATGTGCTCATACCTTAGCGGTAAGGCCCTTAATTATCTCCTCGAAAGAGACAGTTAAGATAACCTTAGAGCCCCCTGCTAAGGAGATTTTGCTTACCATAGATGGCCAGATTGGTTTTCCTTTAAAAGAAGAAGATGCAGTTGAAATTAAAAAAGCTCCTTATCAGGCTCATTTAGTAAGAATAAAGGAAAGAGCTTTCTTTAAGATACTGCGAACTAAATTAGGATGGAGTGGAATTAGCTATACAAAAAGGCAAATTAGTAATATGTAATGAGTAATGAGTAGCCGCGAGGCTTGAGAGCCTGCGAAGATATATGCGCAACCTAAAGGTTGCGGCTACAGTAAATGTAGAGCAGGTCTTTAGACCTGCCGAGAATAACGTGTAATAAGTAATAAGTGGATGAGTTAAACGAGACAAACATGGCACGAAATAAACAAGATAAATAAAGGGAATGTCTTTCGGCAGCGAGTTAGAGGTATAAAAACTTCCAAGGATAATATCTGTAATCTGGTATTTAAAATTATCTATAGTTCATCTGTGTAAATCCGTAGCTAAATTAAAAATATAAAAATGGGAATCATTTTAGCTGTATCTCATAACTTGTTCCACAGAGCTTTAAAGAGCAAAACATTCTTAATTCTTTTGTTCTTTGCTCTAATTTTAATCCTTTTGTCCAGGCTGTTTGAATTTTTAACTTTTACTGCCGAAGTTAAGATTATTAAAGATGTGGGACTGGCCAGTATTTACCTTTTCGTTGCTTTAATTGCTCTTTGCATAGCTGGAGAGTCAATGGTAGGGGAAATTGAAAAAAAAACTACTTACATTCTTTTCTCTAAACCTGTAAGTAAAGGTTCCTTTATCCTGGGAAATTTCTTAGGGATGGTCTGGGTTATTGGTTTGAGTATACTGGTAAGTGGTTCAGCTCTTTTTTTAGTTATTTACCTTAAACAGGGAACAGTTGAAGGGATACTCTGGGCTGCCCTGGGATTTAGTTTTTTGGAAGCTCTGGTTGTAGCATCTATTGCTCTTATGTTTTCCTCTTTCTCTTCCTCTACCTCTACCAGCATCCTCTTTAGTTTCCTCTTTTACTTAGCAGGACACCTCAATCCTCAACTTTGCCAAATAGGAAAACTGAGCCAGAGCAAAATCATTCAATGGATAACCAAGATAATAGGATGGGTTCTACCTAATCTGGAATACTTCAATATAAGAGGAAAGATAGCTCAGGGAGGTCCTCTTCCTAAAGAATATGTGGGAGAGACAATCCTTTATGCTTTTATCTACATTGGAGCAATGTTAGCTTTGGCATGTTTGTTTTTGAGGAGAAGGGAGTTATGAAAGAAGGAAAAGTATAACAAGTAATATGTAACGAGTAATGTGTGATATGTGAAGGATAATGGGTAACGGGTGATGTGTAATATGTAATGTGTAAAAACCTTGTTACTCATTACCAATCACAAGTAATGTAGAGGGAATAAAGAAGATGATTTTCATAGGAGAGCACAGAGAGCCAAAGATAAGATTATTCTATAAATACTTTATTTTTTAAGTATCTCTGTGTTCTCTGTGGTAATTTTAAAAAGGTAAAAAATGGAGAAGAGAAAATATCAACTAATAATTGCTGGGGCAGGTCCATCAGGCTTAACAGCAGCCATTTATGCTAAAAGGGCAGGAATCGATACCTTAATTTTAGAAAAACTTTCTCCG
>JAUWJJ010000230.1 GCA_030607765.1 Candidatus Aerophobota bacterium | reverse complement strand
TTCCTGTTTTGTAAGAGTTTTTTTTCTTAACTCTTCCGGCAGAGATTTTCCATATTGAAATTTAGGAATCTTATTTTTAACCTCGACAAACCCAGGAGTAAACTCGGGTAATAAAACGACCTCCCTGACCATTTTGATTTTCTCCTTGTTTAATTAAGCACTTCATATCCACAGAAAGCTATCCGGTCTTTATCCTTCATTTTATTTTTTGTCCTTTGGCAATGCAGTATCCATCTCTATATCGTTACCCATTTACCTTCACGGACAGACTTGCCTAATGCTTCCAAAACTTCCTGACACTTTAGCCCATCTACAAAGTTAGGAGTGGGCATTTCATCATCGGCAATACTTTCCATCAAATCATAAACCTGATTGACCATAGCATGCTCCCATCCGATGACATGTCCGGGTGGCCACCAGGCCTTAAGATAAGGATGACATTTCTCCGTAACCAGAATGGTTTTAAATCCCTGAAGGTAGCTCTTATCCTCACAGGAGAAAAATTTAAGTTCATTTATCCTTTCAAGATCAAAAAAGAGACTGCCCTTGCTACCGTTAATTTCAATACGTTCACAATTTTTACGTCCCGGGGCAAATCTGGTTACCTCAAAGGTGCCCAAAGCTCCATTTTTAAACTTGGCTATGGCAATGGCAGCATCGTCCACTGTTACCTTCCCCATCTTTTTCCCTGCCTCAACTGTTAAGTCGGTAACATATGTTGGCTCCGGTCTTTCCTTGATAAAAGTCTGGGTGAGACAGACAACTTTCTCAAACTCACCTACTAAAAATCTTGCCAAATCAATAATATGAGCGCCCAAATCACCCAAAGCACCTGAACCAGCCATTTCCTTTCTCAAACGCCAAACCAGAGGAAAATCAGGGTCTATTATCCAATCCTGGAGATATATTGCCCTGAAATGACAAATCTTACCCAGGTCTCCCTCATCAATCAATCTCTTGGCTAATGCAATAGCGGGCACCCGGCGATAGTTAAAACCTACCATATGCTTTACTTTTGCCTTCTTTACCGCTTCCAGCATCTCTTTAGCCTCATCTAAATTTATGGCCATGGGCTTCTCGCAGAGAATGTGCTTTCCCGCCTTTGTTGCTGCTATGGCTATATCTTTGTGCAAATTAACCGGCGTGGAAATATCAACTAAATCGATATCGTCTCTTGCGACGAGCTTTTCCCAGGATGTCTCATAACTTTGCCATCCATAAGTTTTAGCTATCTTGGCAACATCGACTTTTGTTCTTCCACAAATAGCCTTCATCACTGGAATTGCCTTCATTTTGAAGAACATAGGTGCATCTCGATAAGCATGACTATGAGCTTTTCCCATAAATTTATAACCAACCATGCCTATTCTAATTTCCTTTACCATAGATTCTCCCTTCTGCTTATTTAGTTATTAGCGTTTCTCTCTTACCAAAGTTTTTCTTTATCCTAAATGTCAGCCTATTTACTTTTCATTTCCCTTTGGCCTTATTTTTTTGGCTGTTCCCCTATCAAGAGCCTAATTTCATTACTGATTGCCAGCAAATTTTTTGTTAACTTACCTTCAGGATATCTTTGATTCTAAATTCATTACCTCCTTAGCTGTTCCCTCATCTGTAATTAAAATCTTTATATACCCTCCATATAAAGCACCTAAGATAGCTTTTATCTTACTTTTTCCTCCAGCAATTCCAATTGTATTTTTCATCTTCTTTAAATCTTTCAGAGAAAGAGCAATAATTCTTCTGTGTAACTCACAATCTATTTCTTCGCCTTTTATGTTAAAGAACTGGCCCAGGATATTTCCCACCGCCTTTTGTTGACGGAGTTTCTCCATCTCCGTTAGACTAGTATATCCCAATTTAGCTAAGGTAGAATCAGCGGATGTTTCTCCTATGCCAACCAGGGAATAGGAGGCAAACTTTGCCATATCCAGAGTCTGTTTTATCATTGAATCGGATTTAAGAGACCTGCACAGCTTCTCCGAGGCTGCAATATGGGGAGCATGAATGTAATAACACTGTCCATCAAAAATAGAGGCTAATTTCCCCCCAATATCATAGGGATTTAGATAGAGGGAAGTAGTTAACCCCCCATGAAGGGTTACCACTCTTAAGTTTTTGATATTGTTTGGTCTGATAAAGTTAACTATCTCAAAGATAGTTCTTCCCCATCCTACAGCGAGTAAATCCTCATTTTTAAGGTGCCTCTCAAGATATTGGGCAGTAGCCTTGCCTAAAGTCTGTCTGATATTTTCTTCCTGGTTAGTTGGTACGACCATAGCATCTTGGAGTTCAAAGGCCGAAATGAGCTTTTGTTCTATTGCCAGACAATTATATGAAGGACTCAAAATATGAACATGGATAATGCCCTCTTCCTCTCCTTTCTTTAATAACCGGACAACCTTTGATCTTGAAATATTTAGCTTTGAAGCTATCTCATCCTGAGTCATCTTCTCCTTATAGTAAAGCCAGGCAACTCTGGTAAGGAAGTTGGTGTTTGAAGAATCATCACGCAACATTGTTATCCCTCTTTATATATTATGTGCACATTTGTTCATCAATAGAATTATTGTTTTATTAATAATA
>JAUWJJ010000171.1 GCA_030607765.1 Candidatus Aerophobota bacterium | reverse complement strand
CTCTAAAACCTTAGGTTCTCCAGCTCTAATCATTAAACCAACATAAAGAACTCCCCTATAAGGTTTTCCCTCCTCTTCCATCCCCCTTAAGGTAGGCAGAATTATTCTCTTCATCACTTTTTTATATAGAAAAGGAGACAGAGGGGCAGGAGAATAAGCTCCCATTCCTCCAGTGTTGGGTCCTTTATCTCCCTCATAGATAGATTTGTGATCCTGGGAAGATACCAAAGGTTTAACCATTTTGCCATCGGCAAGGACAAAAAAGGAAACCTCTTTCCCTTTTAATTTTTCCTCTATCACTATCTTTTTCCCTGCTTCACCAAAAGCTTTTTCTTTCAACACTTTCCTTGCTGCTTCAGTAGCTTCCTCTTTGGTGTTAGTTACCAAAGCACCTTTGCCGGCAGCTAAACCATCCACCTTTATTACCTGAGGATTTCCTTGATTCTGAATATAACGGGCGGCTTTGTCAAAATCAGAAAAAATATCAAATTTAGCAGTGGGAATATGGTATTTTTTCATAAATCTTTTGGCAAAAACTTTGCTCCCTTCTAAGGCAGATGCTTTTTTAGAAGAACCAAATATTTTAAGCTTTTTTTTCTGGAAAAAATCCACTATGCCGTTAACCAGTGGAATCTCGGGTCCTACTATAGTAAAATCTATTTTTTCCTTTTTTACAAATTGAGCCAGGGAAGAAAAATTCCTCTCATATTCTACATCCTCACACTGAGCAATTTCTCCAATGCCGGCATTACCCGGAACACAGTATATCTTCTCTACTTTTTTGCTCTGGGACAGTTTCCAGCAAAGGGTATGTTCTCTCCCTCCTCCACCTACTACCAGGATTTTCAATTTTACCTCCTTGTTGTTGTTAAAGAGAACCAATCTTAAATTGAGGAAAAGCTTTTATATAAAAAACAATTGAGTAGTTCTTTCTCACTCTTTCCGTTATGGACAGTTGAGCAGTCCAGCAGTGAAGGTCTCTCCAGATAGAATAGTTAATTTCTTTAATTTCTCTTTTTTGGATATCGTAAAGAACGTAGCTTGAGATTCCCCATTTCTTACCTAAGTTTAGCCTTGCCTCACCGGAAAGTTGAGTTGTTTTAATATTCTCTTCAACATTAGTATATTCTCTAAAACCAAGATTTAGATACCATTTTTCCCCTCTTACTTCCAAACTGGTTCCGATCAGCTTAAAAACCTCTTGATAAGGCTCGTAAAGAAGATCTACATTCAGATAATCACCAAAGTTTATGTTAGTTTCTATGGGGGTAAATTTTTGTTTGGTGAAATTGTATCCAAGGTTGAACTTAGAATTTATTATTTTTTTTTGCTTAAGGTAAAAATCATTATTTACCCTTAGCTCCAAAAAATCCCTGGAATTATCAGGATAAATTTTCTTTAGTTTTAGAAATTTGTTAGAATGATAGTAGATAAGATGGGGAGAAACTTGATGGCTAAATTTTCCCCACTTACCCTTTAGTCTTAGAAAAAACTCATAATTTTGGTAGTTTATCGAAGAATATTTGGGTTCCTCTTTTTCTTTTGGATAGTAAAACAGGTGCCATCCAATTCTTGGTTTAAACTGAAGGTAGTTAAAAAGAGTAAAGGGATGGGAGATATCCAGAGAAGAATCGATTAAATCTTTAGCCTCTTCTTTAAAGTTGGTAATCTTTGTTGTTCCTTGAATGTAAAGGCTACCTTTCCCTATTTTTTGAGAAAGCAAATTAAATTTAATTTGAGGGAGCATCTCTTCCCATTCCTTCTCAGAAAAAGGATTTATTTTGGGCTGAAAGATCAAACGGAAGTTGCGATTTTCTCCCCAGGTATTAAAGGATAAAAAAGAGGGGAGAATTTCCCTTTTCTCAGAGCTAATTCCGGGAAAATAATCTTCAAGGAATTCTTCGTCGGTAAAGTAATCTAACCTAAGCTTAAGGCAGCTAAAATTAGAGAGGGCTTGCCAATATCTTAATCTACCCATTCCCCTTTCTTTTTTGGAATCTTTCCCTTTAATATAGTAACTCTCCAGATTCCCTATTGTTTTTTTTGATTGATGAGAAAGATCCATTCCCGTTCCCCAGCCACACTCACTTAAATAATCAAAGTGAAAAGTCCCCCCTAAAAGAGAAGATATATAAAATTGATAGCCTGCTTTAACATACCATCCAGTAAAATCATTGTAACCAAAACGAGGAAAAATTATCTCATTAATTTCCTTGCTTTTAAGTAAATACTTAGTGAACAGGGGCATCCAGAAAACAGGCAAAGAGCCTATATAAACAGTAGCATTTCTGGCAGTTATCTTTTCTTCGGGGATTATCTGTATCTGTTTAGCTTTTACCCTGTAGTGAGGTAAGGAAAGATCGCAAGTTGTAAATTCTCCTTCCCAAAGAGTTATAACTCCGGAAGAAAATTCAGATTTCTCTGCTTTGAATATGATGGGGCCATCTTTTCCCCAGGGTAAAGTTAAGGTTCCCTCTCTTTTTTTTAAACTAAACCATAAGCTCTTTCCCCTTACTTCATATTCTTCTACTTTAAGGAAAATGTCTCCCTGAGCCCAAATCTCAAAACTATCTAAATTTACCTCAATTTTATCTGCTACTATCTTTATATTCTGGTAAGTTAAAATAGCCCTTTTCTCATCTTGAAGAAAAGAAGAGTAGGTCTCTCCTCTTAAAAACTCTGCCTTAAGAGTTGAGGGGAAATAGTTTTCTGAGGCAAGGGCCGGAGCTATTATAAAAAAATAATAAACTATTATTCCCAGTCCAAAAAGGAGAAGTCGGTGATTCATTTTTAAAGACGAAAATTCTCTCCCAGAAATATTTTTCTTACTTCCTTGCTTTGAATAAGCTCATCCCTTTTCCCGGCAATAAGGATCTTGCCTTGATGCATAATATAAGAAAAATCAGTTATTTGAAGAGTCTCCCTCACATTGTGATCTGTAATAAGTATACCGATCCCCTTGTTTTTCAAATCAAAGATAATTGACTGAAGATCAGCTACGGTTATTGGGTCTATCCCGGCAAAGGGTTCATCCAAAAGAATAAAAGAAGGAGAGGTTACCAAAGCTCTGGCTATTTCTACTCTGCGGCGCTCTCCCCCTGAGAGAAGATAGGCTCTTTTTTCACTTAAATTAAAAATTCCCAGTTCGCAGAGAAGTTCCTTAGCCCTCTCTTCACGTTCTCCTACCGAGAGATTCAAAGTCTCCAGGATTGCCATCAGGTTATCTTTAACACTGAGCTTCTGGAAAACTGAAGGTTGCTGAGGAAGATAGGCAATCCCTCTTTTAGCTCTTTTATAAGTGGGGAAATGGGTAATCTCTTCACTATTTAGAAAAATCCTGCCCCCACTGAGAGGAACTACTCCCACAATCATATGAAAAGTAGTGGATTTTCCTGCCCCATTAGGTCCAAGTAAACCAACTACCTGCCCCTTCTCCACTTTAAGAGAAATCCCATTTACCACCGCTATTTTTCGATATACCTTACTTAGATTCTCCACTTGCAGGGCCACTTGTCTCCTCTTTACCTAAAATATAGGTAGCCTCCACTGGGCTACCCTTTGCCTCTAATTTTTCCTCTTTTGTCCAGATTACCATCTGTTCAGCTAAAAGATTGATACCCATTTCATCTGCGTACTGGACATCACCTTCTAAAGTTAATATTTCATCCTCATAAGTATAGGTAGCTATCCGGCAGCTTACCTGTATGTTATTGGTAGCTCTGGTTATCTTTACTT
>JAUWJJ010000195.1 GCA_030607765.1 Candidatus Aerophobota bacterium | reverse complement strand
GTCCCCTATTGGACCAAAGTGGAGGATAGCCACTTTTAATTGTACCTCTTTTGGCTTCTCCTTGGCGTAGATAGCAAGAGCTGACAGTAAAAGAACCCCTGCTACCAAAACAACAATTATCTTATACCTGCAGCTTAACATAGTTTCCTCCTTTATTTACTTTAAATAAATTATAATATTCTCTAAGAAATGTCAAATGTTGAGGCCTGACCCCACCTTCTCTTAAAGTTAGTCAGAATAAGGTAATTGACGAAATTTACAAGGTGTGATAAATTACATATAGTCTTTTTGAAAAGTTAGATTGTTACTTTGGACAAGTTCTCAAGGCAAGTAGTTGAATAGTGGGATAGGGGAAAGTCATTGAGAAAATGTTCTCTTCTAAAAAGACCAAGAGCAATAAAAAGTATAAAGTGAGGAAAAAATTATGGATGTAAGCAAAATAATTGAGCTGGCCAGGGGAGAAAAGGAAGTTGATTTAATTTTTAAAAATGCCAGGTTGGTAAATGTCTTCTCAGGGGATATTCATCTAACCAATGTTGCTAGACAGGAAGGCATAATTATTGGAATGGGGGAGTATAGGGCTAAAGAGGAAATTGACCTGGAAGAGAAATATCTTGTCCCTGGTTTTTTTGATGGTCATGTTCACCTGGAAAGTTCTATGGTCACACCTGCTGAGTTTGCCCGGGCAGTAATTCCCGCAGGAACCACTTCTGTAATTGCAGATCCCCATGAAATTGCTAATGTTATGGGTCTTGATGGAATCCGTTATATGCTGGAGGCATCCCAGGAACTGCCTTTAGATGTGTACATAATGCTCTCTTCCTGCGTACCAGCCCCCCATCTGGAGACATCAGGAGCTGAACTAACCAGTTATGATTTATCCTTGCTTTGGGGACACAAGCGTGTTTTAGGTTTAGCAGAGATGATGAATTTTCCAGGGGTAATTTCCCGAGACAGGCAGGTTCTGGATAAAATAAGAATGGCCAAAGGGAAAAGAATAAATGGACATGCTCCTGGTCTAAAGGGGAAAAATCTTTGCGCTTATATAGGGGCAGGTATAAAATCAGACCATGAGTGTACCACAGTCAAGGAGGCTAAAGAAAAGCTAAGGTTAGGAATGTATATAATGGTGCGAGAGGGAACGGTAGCCAAAAATCTGGAGGATCTTTTGCCCCTAATTAATTCAGATAATTCCAGGAAGTGTTTTTTTGTCACCGATGACCGCCATCCTCAGGATCTTTTAGAGAAGGGTCATATTAACTCCATTATTAAAAAGGCAGTTAAAATGGGTCTTAATCCCGTAACAGCTATACAAATGGCCACTATAAATACAACAGAGTATTTTAGATTACCGAATGTAGGAGCAATAGCTCCCGGGTATAGAGCAGATATGGTAATTCTAAAAGATCTACAAAATTTTGAAATAGAAAAAGTTTTTAAGAATGGCAGATTAGTTGCGCAAAATGGACATATTCTTCCTCGAAAGATTAAAAAGCCCAGGGTAACCATTAGAAGTTCTATGAATGTTGATTGGATGGGATTGCAAGGATTTGATATTAAAGCAGGGGGTGATAAAGCGCTGGTGATAGAAGTGGTTCCAGGGCAAATTGCTACTAAAAAATTGGTAGTAGCTCCCAAGGTGAAGAAAGGTAAAGTAGTGGTTGATATTGACAGAGATATCTTAAAAATGGCAGTAGTGGAAAGGCATTTAGCTTCAGGGAATGTGGGAATTGGCCTGGTAAAAGGATTTGGATTAAAAAAAGGTGCTCTGGCCTCATCAGTAGCTCACGATTCTCATAATATATTGATAGTAGGGGCAAACGAGGAAGATATGATGACCGCAGCCATTGAAGTTGTAAGAATGAGGGGCGGCCAAGTAGCAGTCAAGGATGATGAGGTAATTGCCTCCCTGACCCTGCCTATAGCAGGACTTATGAGTGATAGACCTTTAGAGAAGGTAAGGGACAAAGTTGAACAGTTGAACCAGGCAGCGGCTGAGCTGGGATGCAAGTTAAAAGATCCCTTTATGGTTCTTTCTTTTTTAGCCCTTCCTGTTATTCCTGAGCTGAAACTGACTGACAAAGGAGTTGTGGATGTAGAGAAATTCCAGATTGTCCCATTGTTTGTAAAATCTGGTTAGAGTAGTTTAGTCCTTATCTTTCTGTGCTGTTGCAGTACAGCTTATTCTCATCAAGATACCACAGTCAGTGAATAATTCAAAGCATCGGAATTTCAATAACTTACACTGTTGTATTTTTCCTTAGCTGTTTCTTCGAAACGCAAAAAATTCTTTAAGGGAGCAGGTCTTGCTTACTCGAGCAAAATGAGAGTCGGCTTTGCCGACGGGCCATTGAGGGGGAGGCACGGAGTGAACCCCCCTCCAGTATATCAATTTGAGGAGGTAAATAGATGCAAATAACTCAAAAACAGGAAGGAGAGGTTAACATTTTTTCCTTGAATGGACGTTTTGATGCTCACTCTGCGACAGAAGTAGAGGATAAACTTAACTTAGCTATATCTCAAGGAGCACGGAAACTGCTCATTAATCTGGATGGCATAGAGTATATAAGTAGTGCCGGGTTAAGAGTCCTTTTAGCAGTAGCTAAAAAATTAAAAAAGGAAGAGGGCGATATAAAACTCTGCTCTCTTCGACCTTACGTAAAGGAAGTTTTCGACATTGCTGGATTTACTCAGATATTCAAAATTTACAATACTTACCAGGAAGGGATAAATAGTTTTTAAATTCTGGACATCAAGAAAATTAACTACTGAGAACGCTGAACTCACTGAAAATTTTAAGAAAGCAAAGGGCTAAGCAAAAGGCAGATGCGTTAATGGGCTAACGAGAGGAACGAGACAAACCGAACAGACTAAACAGGTCAAAAGGACAGGGAGAGGGATTCTTAGACTACCTCATTATAAATTATATTATACCAAGCTTGAAGATCTAATCTCATATTATTGATATTTAATGATTCCTTTGCATTCCCTGTGGGTAATAGCTTTTCTAAAATTCTTTTTTTCTCTGACAATTGTAGCTGCCCCGAGTTTGCGAAAACAAATGTAGTGCAGGTTTTCAAACCTGCCAGGTAGCCGCAGGCTTTAGCCTGCGAAGATAAGGTAACCGCAAGGCCTCGGCCTGTGTAGCTGCCCAATTCATTGGG
>JAUWJJ010000049.1 GCA_030607765.1 Candidatus Aerophobota bacterium | reverse complement strand
TTCTGGTAATCGAAGAAAGAGCCTAAAACAAGTTCCTCAGCTTCTTCTATCCCTAATCTGTTCCGGATAAACTCAAAAGAGCCGGCTATCGAGAGGGTAGCTGAGGTAAAGACACCTGTATCCTTTACTTTGAGCATTCTCTCCCGAAGTTCCTCAGCAATATTAAGAGGAGTCATATGAAGAGAGATCCTACCCATTTTTTTTCTTTTAACTATTTCTACCCAGTAAACCTGATGAGCTATTTTCTGTTGAAGAATTGCCTCCAGGCCAAAATTAATCTCCTGGCAGCGGTTAATAAAAGTTTTCAGTTCCTTTTCCCTTTCCTCATCCTTCACATTGCTTATTTGCTCTTTTAAGAGTTCTTCCAGGGTTAACAATGGCTCTTTGAGGATGTTCCTCAGAAAATCTGGCTCCAGAGGGCGGGAAATAGATTGGTCTCCTACTTTGGTTAAAAGGTTGTCAAAAAAGAGGTTATTAGCTACTCTCACCTCAGCTACAGCACTGATAATCTGGTCTGCCTTTTTTGGAGTGATTCCCTTTAGTCTCTTTACCAATCCCTTTTGCGTAGCTGGATTGAAAAAACCATCAAGAAAAAACTTAACTTTACTGTTAGATACCTCTATTCCTAAATAACTGGTGGCTATTTCTTCCAGATTATGGGCTTCATCAAAGATGACAGCTTCAAACTCGGGAAGTGCCTTTTCTTCAGTGCAAAGATTAGCCATATAGAGGTGATGGTTAACTACCAGAATCTGGGCCCGGGCTTGCTCTTTCCTGGTCCGATTATAGTAACAACCTTTCCTAAAGGGACATTTCTCTCCCAGGCAAAGGTCCCCCTCTCGATTAATCTCAGACCAAAGAGTGTTATCTGGTACAAAATCCAGCTCTGATTTTAAGCCAGTTTGGCTATTTCTTACCCAGGCAGCGATTTTTCTTACCTGTATTTTAATTGCCGGTCCAGTGAATAGTTCCTCTAAAGTGGCTTGAGTATACCTCCTTGGACAAAGGTAATTGTTACCTCCCAGGCAGAGGGTGTAACGAAAATTAATTCCTAAAGCCTTTTTTAGCAAAGGTAGGTCCTTATTTATCATCTGCTGCTGTAGGGTTTTAGTATAAGTGGAGATGACCACTCGGTTCTTATTATCTACTGCGCAGATGATGGAAGGCACCAGATAAGCCAGGCTCTTACCTGTGCCGCTTCCTGCCTCTACTAAAAGATGATGTTTTTCAACTAAGGCTCTTTCCACCACCTCAGCCATTTCAAGCTGAATCTGGCGATATTCATATTCCGCTAACTGAGAGGCTAACCGACCATCTCTCCCAAAAATATCATCGATTTGTTCACTCATAATTTTATTTGCTTCAACTCAATAAGCTCAATAAACCAAATTAGGAAAGGCAAATGGGACGATATTAGAACTTTTTGCCTGAGTGTAGCGAACCGCACATATCTGTTAAGTAAGTGCGATAGTGCCGAGCCAAGGAAGTTGGCAAGAGTCGTGGACGAAGGAAAAATAATTATCATATTATCAGTGGCCTAACCCCTTCTCGTCTTGATTCTTAAGATAAGAGCTGTTAGTGTTGTTAGCAGAGCAAGGATGGATAGAAAAATGAAACTTATTTCGTATGAGCCTGTTTTGTCTCTGATTAGACCAGCTATGTAAGGACTGAAAACCCTCCCTATACTAGCGCACGTTAAGAGGATACCAAAACTTAATCCTAAATTCTCGGACTTCAAAATCTTTGATGGGAAGGAGAGGACCGAGACTGGAACAAGTCCCATTGCTACTGCCATAACAACCATTGGAAAGAGGAAATTAGTTGATCTGGTAACAAGATAAATTGCGGTTGCTAGAATTATCCCACCCACTCCGATGAAAACATCGTTATTGTTAACCTTATCTATTAAATGACCAATTATTGGGCTTAAAATTAATAAGCCCCACATAAGTAAGCTAATAAGGAAACCAGCAAAACCAATACTATATCCCTTTGAAATGAAAAAATCTGGTGCAAAAGTCAAAAACGAAATGGTTGATGCATTAAACCACATCCAACAAAATCCTATCAACCATATTGAGACTTCGATCTTTAATAAGTTTGAGAACAATCCTGTTGTCTTTTTTCCCTTATCAGAGATTATTTTTTGCGGCAGGTCTGGAGCGGGTTTATAGAGTATCAGAAAGGCTGCTAATCCTACTATACCTATCATTACAGGAATAAAAATTGGCATTCGCCAACCCAAACTTTCACCCAACCTACCAAAAGTTGTAAAACATATAATTGCACCAACAGGCATTGCAGTGTTACTAATTCCTATTGCTGTTCCTACTTCACGTCTTCTAAACCACTGCGAAAGCATTTTTAGAGCCACCATAGAAATAGCTGTAGCTCCAGATCCGGCAATAACTCTTCCTAAACCAATGTAAAGAAAAGTACCACCAACAGCGAAGATGAACATCCCTATAATTACAAGGATTAGAGAAATCACACCAATCTTAAAAACTCCCCAACGGTCTAAAAGCAAGCCGGTTAAAATCGCTAAAAATATGGTTGGCAATGCGAATAGACCCATTAGTAAACCAGCTTCAGCGTGGCTTAATTTCAATTCCTCGATAATCAAGGTGAGGATGGGTGGTAGAGAGTGGAATGTAAAAGCAAGCCCCAGCGTACAGAAGTAAGCAAGGATTAAGATAACCCAGCGATATCTGCTTACGGGCACTTTCATTAAAATGTCCTTTTAAAACTATTGTTTTCTATAATTGCCAAAACGGCGACTAACTCATTTATATACGAAATTCGCTTCTTTTCAATTAGGAAAGGCAAAGATAAACAAGATTCATTATTAGAAGTCAAAGTAACTTTAGCCAATATTATTCAAATCAGCGAATCCAGGTTAAATTTTCTACATATATGGCACTCATTACTTTTTCATAAATACGTTTTATCCTTTTAGTTTTTCATCAATACTTCCATTTGGAAGCATCCAGTCTGGATGAAATTCTCCTCTTTTCTCCATCTGATACCTTATACAACTTTCCCAATCTCCCCTGCAGTACAGTTCAATCCACTTTTTATCTAATCTTCCTTCTTCATAAAACCTTTTCATTGGGCACATTGAAAACCACTTGCAATCTTTCACTAAGACCTTTAACTTTTTGTAATTATCTATTATTTTTTCTTTAAATAAGTTATTGTAAAGAGGAGTAGCTGGATGTGACAGAGGAAATATCAATAGTCTCATTTTTTTGAGACGATTGATAAGCTGCCAAACATATTTTTAAATCCTTAATCCCTTCCTCACCATTTATCATAGGTTCCTTATTGTTTTCTATACACTTAGCAAAATGTTCGGCCTCTATAGCATAAGGATTGATCAGTTTGGATTCGTAAGTCCTGGATCTTTTAGATGTAATTAGTGTAACTTTTCCTGTAGGTTCCTGTCCAATACTTCCCTCGCCAATTAAACTTCCCTCTGTTCCAAAGATTTCAAAGCCACTATTTGCGTATTTATTGTTAAAAGATACATTGATAGTGCCAAGAATTCCATTATCAAATCTAACCAGTATTGCAGAATCAATATCAATAGGGAAAGGATATGATTGAGTATTTACAAAAGCACTAACCTGTATTACCTCTTTTTCTATTAAATAGCGCAACAAATCAATACAGTGTATTCCTACATCCATAATAGCACCTCCACCACTAAGTTTTGGAACAAATCTCCATTGGGTTGGTTTAGGGGAAAGATAAAATTCAAGTTTGGCTCTTACGGCAGTAATTTCTCCCAAGAATCCTTTTTTAATACATTTCTTTGCCCATTGATGGCAAGAATGGAAACGCATCATATTACCGATCATAAGCTTAACATTATTTTGGCAACAGACAGTAACCATTCTTTCAGCTTCCTTTAAATTCATAGCCATAGGTTTCTCACATAATATATGAAGCCCTTTCTCTGCAGCCATACAGGTATACTGGCAATGCTGATAGTTAGGGGTAACAACATACACAGCATTAATATGAGGATTATTAACCAAATCTTGAACCGAATCATAGTAATATTGCACATTATATTTCTTTGCATACTTTTTTGCCTTATGGATATTTCTGTTCATAATAGCTATTAGCTCATGGTCAGGTAAACTCATAATAGCTGGACCCATACGAAGATCTGTAAATGCTCCAAAGCCCACAATTCCCCATCTTAGCTTACCCATCTTTTTTATCCATAACTTTTATATAATGACCACCGTTTAAGTATTATAGTATGATTATTATATAAATCAATCACTAAAAATTTTTTATTAAACCTATACTTGGCAAAAATTGACTACTTTTTTCTAAAACAAAAAATTCTTATTTTACCTACATTCTAATTTACAAAGTAATACCATCTTGACCTCTTTTTTATTTAACTTGTGGCATTGACACAGTGATGTTTTAAGATATATTGGAAATGCTACGATAAAAAGATAAGGAGGTGCAACAATGAAAAAGATTTTAGTAATGGGTCTTGTACTGGTCCTGGTTGTAGGTGTAATGTCTGTCCCCACATACGCTTTTATCCGTTTGAAGGGGGGTTACTTTATGCCCGCGGAATCAGCTGAGATTGAAGAGGGAGGAGAAAAAATAACGGATGGCGGTGTCATTTATGGTGGGGAACTTACCACTACTTTGGGAGGCATTTTAGGTTTGGGAATAGGAGCTGACTACTTTCCGTGGAGCAAGACCATTGAGGGTACTAAAATTGACTGGACTACTGGGTCAGCAATCGTTACGCTGTACTTTATACCCGGGGCCAGATTTTACCTGGGTGCAGGTGCTGGTTACTACATAGTGAATGTTAGTGTTGAGGGAGAAGCTAATCATTTGGGAAGTGGTCTTGGCTATCATGGAGTGGTGGGTTGGAACATTACCAGGCGTATCTTTATTGAAGGTAAATATTCTACTTGCACTGTTGACAACTGGAAACTCGGAGGTGTACCTACTGTTGTTGATATCTCAGATATTGGTGGTATAATTGTTATGTTAGGTTTTAACCTATAAAAGTTAATATAGTTTTATATGATTTGAGGCGACCCTGGGTGATACCTCCCGGCCTAAAATCCTCAAAATCATGGTTGGAAACAAGCTAAATAGACCGAGAAAAATTTAAAAAATATAAATTGAATGTAACAGGTAAGTTTTCCTAAAAAATGGAGGAATTCTTCATTTGTCATTGCTGTAGCTTGCCGATTTATCGGCGTATTAAAACCGCCCAATGAATTGGGCAACTACAAATTACAAACCGCCTGATAAATCAGGCAGCTACAATTGACAGGAAAGAATTTTAGAAAAGCTAAGCTATTACAATTGAAATAGATTGAGAGAAAGTGAAAGATAACCCAATCGTTTACTATTGATACCCGAAAAAGTGGAGTGGCAAAAGAAATGGGAATAATGTATTTATGAGCTAAAAAGAAGGATGAAACTCAGCAGAAAATTTGACATTCAGGGTATATATAGTGAATGTTATATCAGGAGGGAGATATGAGAAAAAGAGAGAAATATAATATTATTCTAAGGATAATTCTTTCTTTTGTATTGTTGCTTTTATTAGGTGGATTGGTAGCCTCAATAGCGGAAGAGGAGGAAGAATCGCAGCGGGTTCTTAAGAAACGTATCGCTGTAGCTGGATTTGAGAATAAGGTTCGCCCCTGGTGGGGCTGGCATTGGGAAATAGGTGAGGGAATGGCGGATATGCTCGTAACTGCTCTTGTGAAAACAGGTAAATTTACTGTACTTGAAAGGCAGGCTCTTCAGGATGTTTTAAAGGAGCAAAAGTTAGGAGAGAGTGGAAGAGTAAGTACTCAGACTGCTGCCCAAGCTGGAAAGCTTTTAGGTGCTCAAATTCTTATTCGGGGTGCTGTAACTGAGTTTAGCCATAAAGAAAGCGGTGGAGCTGGTAAAATTAAAATCAAGGGTTTCAGTATAGGAATAAGTGAACAGAGGGCTCATGTAGGAATTGACCTGCGTATGTATGATACGAGTACTGCAGAAATAAAATTTTCTGATAATGTAGAGGGTAAAGCCGAGAGCCAATCTCTGTCAGTAGGGACAACTTACAAGGGTATTGCTATAGGAGCAAGCAGTTTCAAGAAAACTCCTTTGGGTAAAGCTACACGGGAGGTAATTGACAGAGCAGTTGAAATTATCGTTGAAAGAATGGGAAAAATTCCCTGGCAGGGAAGTGTGATAACGGTAAAGAATGGGGAAGTATATATCAATGCTGGTTTGAATGACAATATGGAAGAAGGAGATACTTTTGTAGTTTATGAAAAGGGGGAAGAGTTTATTGATCCTGAAACTGGAATATCCTTAGGTGTTGAAGAAACAAAGCTGGGGGAAATCAAGGTAATCTTAGTTAAAGAAAAATATTCTATTGCTGAACCGCTGGAAGGTTCTAATTTTTCACGGGGAAATATTATACGAGAAACACTCTGAAATCAGCAGGAAAGAAAGGAGGCTTTTTATTGATCTGTATTTTTTCATGCACTCTCTCAGAGGAGCCCTCTTTTTTCTCCTTTAACAAGCTATAGTTTTTTCTTGGCCTCTTTTTGGTTAATTTCCCAGGAATGTAGGTTTTGATATTTCAAGATATACCTCAAATATCCAATCTCTCTTATCAAATCCGCTGGTAGTATCTGTAGTAAGCTAAAGCTAAAAACTCGTGCATAAGTAAACGCAGGTTTCTAAAATTCTGATAAAATCCATAGGTATAAATTTCACTTTTTTCTACAGGTGCCGGTGAAACTTTAAACCCTTGCTTTTTAAAGCAAGATAGAGCTCTTTGCACATGATAAGGAGAGGTTACTAAAATTATCTTACCTTTAATACCAAATTGGTAAAAAAGTTTTTTAGTATATATAGCATTTTCATATGTATTTAAGGATCGGGTTTCTTTTATCATCACTTCCGGAGGAATACCTTTGCCTAAAGCTATTTTGTACATTTGTCCAGCCTCCAGTTGATTATTAGCCCTATCCCCTCCACTTAAAATAAGGTAATTTCCTAAACCCTTTTTAAAAAGAAAGACTCCATAGTCTACCCTTTCCCGGGTGCTAATTCCCGGACTTCCATCAGGTTTTAATCCTCCTCCCAATACTACAATAACTTGGGAAGGGTGCAGATCTTCATTCACATTTAAAATTTCGGTTAGTTTACCCTGTGTAAATGGAAGATATAGGATAGCAAAAATTATTAAAACTACTATTCCTGTGGTTAAAAAGACTTTCCTTAATTTTTTTGCTGATATTAACATTTTCCTTCCCCTTTTCTTTTATTTTCTTCATCCACTATAAATTATTTATCACCTTCAGTTTTTGATTATACACAAGAAGAGAAATATTATCAAGTCTTATTATAAGTTTATTTTTGAAAGGAAAATATGAGTTTTGATAATGCCAGAGATAAACTTTTCTTAAACTTGAAGCGCCATCTTGCAAATTTTAAATTTTTAGCTATAATTAAATTGATAAAAAATCATACTCCTTACAAGAATTATGGTTTTAATTTACTT
>JAUWJJ010000101.1 GCA_030607765.1 Candidatus Aerophobota bacterium | reverse complement strand
TAAAGGAATTCCAGGAAAAGGCGCAAAAAAAGGTATGATATACGGAATCCTTGTGTGGCTAATAGGAGCGCTGACAGGAATGGCATCAATGCCCTTCTATATGACAATAGCAACAATTGTAGTTGTATACTGGATAATACAAGCTTTGGTACTTAATTTAATTAGTGGCGCTATAGTTGGAGTTATTTATAAGGAAAAATAATTAAATTAGTGTGGAAGTTGGAGTAAGATTAAATCTCCTCCCAGAGAAAAAGCTGTTGATTTATCTTTTCGGGTGCAGAATTATTAATCTGAGATTGATCATCAGTTTTTCAGGATTGTTCAAATGCAGGTTTTTCTAAAGAAGGATAAAATTTTCCTTCTAAGGTGACAAAGTTCCTGGCCCGGGAAACTACCGCTCCCGTAGCCCTTAGCTGATCAATTTTAGTAAATTTATTATCTTTGTGATTCTTTACTATTCTCTTGGCTGAGAGCTTGCCAATACCCGGGACTCTTAAAAGCTGATAGAGGCCAGCTTTGTTTATCTCCACTGGAAAGTTATCCGGATGGGATATAGCCCAGGCAAGTTTGGGATCAAACCCTTGAGGAAGGGTACCCTCCTCATTAAAGACAAGCTCATCAGGAGTAAAACCGTATCCTCTTAGAAGAAAACCAGCCTGATAGAGCCTGTATTCACGAAGGGGCAGAGAAGGAGAAAGATTCTCTAAGGGAGTATCTATTACAGGCATAAAAGAGCTGTAATAAACTCTCCAGAGCTTGTAGGACTTATAAAGCTGGTAGGATAAATTTAATATTTCCTTATCCTTTTCCCCGGCTGCTCCTACTACCAGTTGAGTGGTAATTCCTGCCTTTAAAGGTTTTTCCTTATTTAGCCGGGAAATCTTTTTTAAACCTGATAGAAGCTGGCCAGAAAAATCTTTTGTGGGAGAAAGCAAAGATAAGTACTTATTAGAGACAGTCTCAAGGTTTATAGATAACCTATCAACTAAAGGAGCTATTCTTTTAATCAACTCATCATCTGTCCCCGGTAATACCTTGTAATGAATGTACCCTCTATATCCATATTTTTTTCGCAGATACAAAACAGTTTTAAACATCTCTTCCTCAGAAAAATTAGCCGATTTATAAATAGCTGAGGAAAGAAATAATCCATCTACCCATCCTCTTTTGTAATACTGAATAAAAAGATGGGATAGCTCTTGAGGTGAAAAACTTATCCTTCTAAAATTTCTATCCTTGCGATTAGCGCAGTAAAAGCAATTTCCCTCACAGACATTGGTTTGAAGAACTTTAAATAACCTCACATATTTACCATTTTTTCCCACAGCAGGATAGATAAATTTAAATCGCTGAAATTTTTTCCGGACAAAGACAGATGGAAAGCCACAAACATCAACCTTAGCTGTCTCTCCTAAAATTTTAAGCTTACCAGTGGAATTTAATTTTTCAATAGTGTAAACCATTTTTGTTATTTAAACAAACTTAAAGATTCCTCCTCCAACTCTTTTGACCATCTCTTGTAGTCTTTAAGGCGCCAGCTTCTCTTAGAGTTTTTCTTTCCCATAGCCAAGTCTTGAATGCCACATTTGGCATCAAAACAGTTTAGACAGTTTCCGTTGCAATTAGCTGCTGGATAAAATTTATCTTTTCCTCTTTTATATACAGGAATATTAATTCCCTCGCAGTTGCAAGAGCTCATAAACTCCTTATTTAACCCCCTGATCTCTTTTTCTTTTATCTCGTATTCCATACAAAGAGCAAAAGTTAAATTCTTCCTCTCACAGATGTTGCGCAGATGATCAAAAATTTTTTTTCGATAGTCTATTTCAGCATTAAGGTAACCATTTATGTTTTCCCGGTAAAGTTTTTGATAGTCCCACTTTACTCCCACTCCAAAAATCTTGCGAATTTACTCCATAACTTCTTTTTTTATCTTTAAGGGAATATCTAATACACTAACAATTATATGGGTAACTCCCGATGATTTTGCCTTCTCTATTAGCTCCTCCAGCTCTTTAACCTTATCGGTGATATAGGGAAAAATAGGATCAATTCGACAAACAGCAAAGATTCCCTCCCGGCTTAAGCGCTCAAGATTTTGAAATAAATCCTTAGTTGGGGCTCCGCAGGGAACTAAAACTTTTCTTAAATCATCTCTTGTTGTAAGGATGGAAACCTGTCCAAAGGAATGAGACTGAGTTTTTATAAGGGGAATAACATCTTCAGGAATCTTGGCCTTGCTAATAAATTCAATGGGAATGTTTCGAGAAACAAACTCTTCAATAATTTTCTGAGAAATTTTATAGCGCTCATTTAAACTCTGGAAGGGATCTGTTACCGGGGAAAGATATCCACAGGAAGCAACATCGATAGAGTCCAATTGTCGGGCAACTTCCCGATGAAAATCCTTAGCTACTGTAATTATTCCCTTTTTCCGAAATATTTGAAAGTTCCCGGGAAAAGCTAAGCAATAGCAAAAGAAACATCCTATCCCACACCCATTGTAAGGATTAATAAGCATTCGCTCGGAAGTGCACTCTCTTTTCCCACCCCACCAACCATGAAGTTCCTTCTTAGTGGGAACAAGTATATGAGGATGAGGGGAATCTAAAACCTGGTATTCCTTTTTATTAACTAATATCTTCATTGATATCTTGATCTTGGGGTCAGCCCTTGACATTGGACAAAAGAAAAAACCAAGATAAATAAAAAAGATAAAGCATTATTCCTTAAAAAAAATTGCTTGAGGATTTGATCTCAAGATTAGTCAGTTGTCTCAGTCAGTTGTCCAATGTCAAGGGCTGACCCCATTACTATCCATTACTATTATGTTACATAGAGTTAAGAAGCTGCTTTTCAACAAAACTAAAGTAACTATTTTTACCAACAATAATATGGTCTATAACTCGAATGTCTATTGTGCGTGCTGCCCCAGCAATAGCATGAGTAACTCTTTTGTCCTCATCAGAGGCTTGAGGATTCCCACTGGGATGGTTATGTACAAGCAATAATCCTGCAGCGTGATGAGCTAAGGCAGCTTCTATAATACGTCTTGGATAAACCACCGCCCTATCAACTGTTCCTTCATGGATAATCTCGCTGTCAATAACCTCATTTTTGGTGGTTAAATAAATAACCATAAATGCCTCATGGGATAGGCCGGCTAATTTTACACGGGCAAAATCTACCACTGCCTGGGGAGATGAGAGCAAATCCTTTTTCTTCATTTTTTCCTCAAGGTACACTCCAAAGATCTCCTTTACCACTTGTATAAGAACAGCCGATGTTGGACTTAAACCCCGAACACCTTTAAGTTCCTCCAAGCTGGCATTAAAGACACCACTGAAACTGTTAAATCGCTTAATAAGGCTCTTAGCAATGGGTTTTACATCTTTGCGGGGAATGGCATAAGTTAAGAGAAGCTCAAGAATCTCATAATCGTGCAGCCCTTTTGATCCCGATTTCTCAAAGCGTTTTCTAAGGCGCTCTCTATGACCTAAATAATGAGGCTTAGTTTTTTTGTTCATAGCTATCCTTAACTTACCAGATCAAAGCTACCTTTTAACCCGGTTATTTCCCCCTCAAAAATTTTACCTGGACAGTGAGGTTTTTGAAGGAGAATCTTTCCATCTATCTCAGGAGCTTGAAACTCAGTATGTCCTTCTTTTTTTTTATCTACTAAAATAGGGTATCTTTTCCTCACTCTCTGCTCATTTTTTTCTTGAGTTATAAAACGTTGCAATTCCATTAATTTTAAGCATCTATTCTCTTTAACTTTCAAGCTAACCTGGTGAGAAAAAGAATAGGCAGGGGTACCTCTTTGGGGAGAATAAACAAATGCTCCCAACCAATCAAATCTTATTCTTTCCACATCTTTTAAAAGCTTAGCAAAATGATGATTTTCCTCTCCAGGAAACCCTACCATCAAAGTAGTGCGCAAAACAACTCCCGGGATTCTTTCTCTTAACTTCTCAATTATTCCTCTGGCAGTTTCAAAGAGGGGTCTTTTCATCTGAGAAAGTATAGCATTATGAGTATGCTGAACAGGAATATCAATGTAGCGACAAACTTTTTCCAGATTAGCCAAGGTGCGAATAAGGGGATAGGTAAAATGAGCGGGATGAGTATAAAGTATCCTAATCCATTGGATTAAATCAATAGCTTCTAACTTCTTTAAAAGGGAAGATAAAGAAAACCCTCCTCCTTTATCCCTTCCATAAAAAGTTGTATCCTGAGCTATTAAAATTAACTCCTTCACCCCCATTCGGGCTAAATTTTCAGCTTCCTTAACAACGTCTTTTAAAGATCTACTCCTGAATTTTCCTCTAAGCTCAGGAATAAGACAGTAAGAACAGTTGTTGGAACACCCTTCAGCAATTTTAAGATAAGCATAACCGGGAGGAGTACTTACCAGTCGAGCCCAGTTGGAATTATAAAGAAAGACAGGACTATGAACAGAAAATATTCGCTTGCCCTGAACTACCTTTTTTACTACTTCATCAATTCGGTAAAAATCAGCACTTCCTAAAAGAGCATTTATTTCAGGAAATCTTAAAAAAAGTTCCCTTCTCTCCAGTTGAGGAAGACATCCACAAACAATTAGTTTTTGATAAGGTGATTTTTGAGAGATAACCCGACGAATAACCCGATAGCTCTCCTTCTTGGCCTCATCAATGAAGCTGCAGGTATTTACAATTATCACATCGGCATTTTTAAGAGTTGGGGTAAGCAGGGAACCTTCCTCTCCTATTTTTCCCAATATTACTTCACTATCAACTAAATTTTTTGGGCAACCCAAGGAAATTAAACTAACACTTGTTGTTTTCTTAGCCATTCAAATAATGTATTTGAGGGGGAAACATAGGTTTCTCACCTATTCCTTCGGAATGATCCCCTCAACGCTCCGTTGCTCCCTCCTTCTTGATACCTTGCTTGAGAAGAAAACGTAAGAGAAATTTTTGAAATTTCAATACTTTAAAATATGCCTCATTTATTATACTTAAATAATGTCAAAAAAACAGATAATGTCAATTTTCACTGTTTCTAATAAAATCATAGTAGCCAAAATTTCAAATATGAAAATATGACTATCCTTTTTTACCAATTACTGTTCATGAAATACAAACTATTTAGTTTTACATCCCAAGTTTAACAAAAAATAATTCACAGTCTCTCACCTTCTGTATAAAACAATAACTGCAATCTTGAGAGAAGGCCCTTGACGAAATTTTTTTTAGTATTATAATAGAGATGATAGTTGAGAATAGGTTGCTTGAGAGTCGATAAAAGCAAACTATCCGTAAGGGTAGGACGCAAAGCTATGGGTCGCCGATAG
>JAUWJJ010000076.1 GCA_030607765.1 Candidatus Aerophobota bacterium | reverse complement strand
GCTCACTCTTGAGCATTATCAATCTCTATTTGGCAGGCCGGCATTCTTACTTTACTTCCGAAATAGCTTGATCGTCACCTTGGGGGCGGTAGCGCTTACCCTGCCCCTGGCTCTATTAGGTGCGTATGCTCTGGCTCGTTTCAATTTCCCAGGAAAGCAATTTGGGATTTTGCTTCTAGTATTTCCCCTGCTTCCCTTAATTGCCATCCTCGTTCCTCTGGTTTCCTATATGTATAAACTGGGAGTCTACGACTCATTTATGGCTCTGATTTTGGTCAACAGTGTCTTTAATATACCCTTTGCCCTGTGGATGCTGAGAAATTTTATTCTAAATACTCCGGTGGAGATTGAGGAAGCGGCACTCCTGGATGGTTGCTCAAAAATAGGTGCCCTTTGCCGTATTGCTCTGCCTTTGATGCTCCCCGGCATGATCGCCGTCATTGTCTTTGTCTTCATAACTACTTGGAACAACTACCTGTACGCAGCTGCTCTTACTTCATCTATGTCGGTGAGAGTTTTACCCCAGGCACTCTTATCGTTCATTGGGACATGGGGCATGTACTGGGAAGGTCTATGTGCAGCAGGACTCTTAACTTTAATACCTCCTCTGGTTCTCTTTGTATTTTTCCTAATATTGTTCATATCTGGCCTATTTTCACATTGGTCAAGATGACCACCTCTAAAAAAGGGAATCCTTCCTGAGAAGTACAAAAACAAAGACTTAATCAAGGTGAGTCTTATTAAAAAGAGACTTTGGCTGATGAGAAGTTAATTGGGAAGGTATAGTCTTTATAAAAATGGTAATTAGGCAAAAGAAAAGGAATATGCGGGAGATAAATTTAAATATATTTGAGAGAAAAGGAAGGAATGAGATTTTATTTCAGCCTCGAATCGAGTGGTGGTATCAGTGGAACAAAGCCCGGGGGACTCTTCCGGAAGAATATCGGAAAATGAGTTTAATGGAACTTTTCGATGATTTAGGAGTATCTTTTAGATATTTTGAATATTATACTGGTTTGCCATCCGCTGTTGGGGTAAAGTATACCAAAGAGATAAAAATAACAGAGAGAGAAAGAGGCAGAAATAGAAGGAATGTAATTACTAATACTATTATTCCCAGTTTTTCTGGTTTACCCATGGATTTAGAGGTAAAGTTTAATAAAAGGATGGAAATAAGAGAAAATGAAAAATATATAATTATCAGTACTCCTAAAGGAGAAATGATTCAGAAAGAGAAACGATTATCTTCTGATGGAAGTTGGCGTATTACAGAGTTTCCCATTAAAAGTGCTGAAGATCTCGAAAAGGCAGGGGAGTTTTTTAAAAATGTAAACTTTGTCTTCATAAAGGATAATTTTGAAAAAGGGGATAAATTTGTGACAAACAGAGGCGAACCTCAGTTCTTTTTTCCCCGAAGTCCTTATCAGATGCTTTCTTTATTTTGGATGGGTACAGAAAATTTAATATATGCTCTAGCTGATGTTCCAGAAAAAGTGGAAAAGCTAATGAGGGCAATTGATGATTGTTATGAAACTCTTTGTAAAACCATTGTTTCTTATGGGAAGGTAAAGATAATAAATTTTGGAGAAAATATAGATGCCAATATAATTTCCCCTTATTATTTTGAAAAGTATTGCATCCCTTTTTACAAAAAGAGAACGGAGCAACTGCGTAAAGCCGGCATATATACCCATATTCATATTGATGGAAACTTTAAACCCTTACTTAAATACCTTAAAGATTTACCTTTTGATGGTCTGGAGGCTTTAACTCCTCTTCCCCAAGGAGATGTAAGCATAGAAGAAATAAAAGAATCTATAGGAGATAAAATACTTCTGGATGGAATTCCAGCTATTATGTTTCTCCCTAATTATCCCTTAGAAGAACTTAAAGCCTTTACGAGAAAGGTAATAGAGCTTTTTCATCCCAGGCTCATTTTGGGAGTATCTGATGAAGTTCCGCCTCCTGCTGATATAGAGCGAGTAGCCTGTATTTCTCAATGGTTCAAGCAGTTAGAGGAAAGGGAGGATCTCCAGAATGTAAGCTTAGCCAGATGAGAGAAGGAGAAGATAGAGACGGTTGAAAGAGAGGTATTTATGTCTCAAAAATTGAATCAAATTATTAATGCTCTGGAAAAAAGATTGCCGTCATTTGTGGATTATCGGAAACAGAAAAAGTGGAAATTTAAGGCCGGAAAGTTGGTGGATGCTGAAAAACTGGAGTATAACGACACTTCCTGGGAAGTGGTAAGTTTACCCTATAGCTGGGATGCAAAGAAGGATGCTTGGTTCAGGAGGAGAATAGTCATTCCAGAAAGCATCAATGGAGTTTCTGTAGCCGGCTCTAAAGTGGAGATTTTCTCCTCGGTTATAACTTCGGTTATGCTTATAGCTACAGAATTATTTATAGATGAAAGGAAAGTATTTTTCGCCCCCCACTGGGCAGATTTTAGATCACCGAGGATTCTTGTATCCCAAAGTGCTTTGCCTGGTGAACAACATGTTATCGCTATTCATGCTCTTGCTGGAGAAGGTCTATCAGTTATTCCTCTGGTAGAGTTAGGCTATAGTAAAGTGGAGGATGTAGTATTTGAGCTAGCTTCTCTTGTGGAAGAACTTAAGTTTGCTAAAGAGCTAACGGGCGGAAAAGAGACTGCTGAAAAAGCTATCGCCGATATCAAACCAAAAAATATTCTCACTCTGGAACCATCCAAACTGCTAACCACGGTAAACCAGGTAAGGAATAGCCTTATTCCTCTAAAATCTCTGGCAAAACAGTATGTAATTCATCTTATTGGACATGCCCATATAGACATAAACTGGCTCTGGCCTTGGGAAGAAACAGTTGAGGTTGTCCGGCGTGATTTTGATACAGTAACTCGATTGATGAAGGAATATCCTGATTTCTGTTTCTCTCAAAGTCAGGCTGTTACATATAAAACCGTGGAAGAGAGATTTCCTCAGCTTTTTAAAAAGATAAAGCAGAGAGTAAATGAGGGAAGGTGGGATGTTACTTCCTCTACCTGGATAGAGGGCGATTTGAATATGGCAAATGGGGAAGCCATAGTTCGACAAATTCTTTACGGCAAAAGATATGTTAAAGAAAAATTTGGAGTGGAGCCTAAGATTTGCTGGGAGCCCGATACATTTGGTCATCCCTGGAGCATGCCCCAGATAATTAAAAAGAGCGGAATAGACTATTATTACTTTATGAGATGTGGCAAAGGTGCTCCTATGTTTTGGTGGGAGGGTCCTGATGGCTCAAGAGTGCTTGCCTTCAATAGTGTATACAATGCATTTATAAATCCTAAAGAACTTGCCGAGCTAAGCAAAGACTTTAAGAGAAGATTTGGAACAAAGAAAGCTATGTTTGTCTATGGTGTAGGGGACCATGGAGGAGGGCCTACCAGGGAGGATATAAAGATGGCCCGTAATCTTAATGAGAAAGCTGTTTTCCCGCATTTGAAGTTCAGTACCACAGAAGAGTTTATCAAGGCTATCTCGGAGGAAGAGCTTAATCTCCCCGTGGTAAAAGCTGAGCTCAACTTTATTTGGGATGGCTGCTATACCAGCCATGGAGATATAAAAGAGCACAATCGGAAATGTGAAAGACTCCTTTTGGATGCGGAAGTTATTGGTTCAATAGCCAAACTTCTTGGCAGTTCCTACCCAGATCTCACCAACGGCTGGGAGAAAGCGTTATTTAATCAATTTCATGATATACTGCCTGGTAGTGCAATTGGTGCATCTTATGAATACTCAAATAAATTGGCAAAAGAGGTAGAAAAAAAGACAGAGAAAATTATCTTTAATAGCCTTTCTGAGGTTGTAAAGAATGTTCAGATAAAATCTAAGAAAGGTCTGCCCATTTTTGTATTTAATCCTCTAGCCTGGGAAAGAGATGATATTGTAAGTGTAGCATTATCAGAGAGTACATTTTCATCCCCAATAGTGAAAGACGAGAAGGAGAATATTTATCCCGCCCAGATTCTTAATGGTGAGCTTTTATTTATAGCTCAAAAAGTGCCCTCATTGGGGTATAAAGTTTTCTATATTACTGAAGGCAAAAGAGAAGAAGATTACATACTAAAGAACACTTTTATCTTAGAGAATCAGTTTTTTGTCTTAGAAATTGATGGTGAGTCTGGAACCATAGCTTCTCTCTACGATAAGACGAACAGAAAAACTGTAATGAAAAGACAAAGAGATGGGGCTATGGCTCCTGAGAAAATCGAATCTGCCACTCCTATCATGAATAATTTGCTTCAAGTGCTCTACGAACTTCCCCATAGTATGTCTGCCTGGAGGATAGGACCGATCAGTTCTACGAAGAACCTTATAACAAATCCAGAAATAAAAATTATAAGCTCTGGTCCTGTAGTAGGAGAGATTAGGGTAAAGTATAAATTCAGTAATTCTACTATTACCCAGGATATCTGTCTTTACAAAGGCCTGCCCAGGATTGACTTCATAACTAATATAGATTGGCAGGAGGTAGCTGACTGCAGTACAGAAGCTCCTATGCTTAAGGTAAGCTTTACTCCTATATTGAACAAGACTGAAGCCACATTCGAGATACCATTTGGACATATTGAGAGGATAGCTGACGGAAGGGAGATGCCTGCCCTTCAATGGGTGGATATATCAGACAACTTTTATGGGGTGAGCCTTTTAAGCGATACAAAATATGGGTTTGATATAAATGGCAATACTATGCGTATGACATTAGTAAGGACAAGCTATGAGCCTGATCCCAGGGCTGATGTAGGCGAACATAATTTTAAGTATGCTCTTTATCCTCATAGGGGAGACTGGAAGAGTGCAGATACAGTAAAACGCGGCTATGAACTGAACCGTCCCCTTATAGCAATGCCTGTATCTTCAAAGAAGGGGAGTCTACCTTCTACAAAATCGTTTATTAAGGTAAATCCCCCCAGTGTAATAATGAGTTGTCTAAAAAAAGCGGAAGACTCCGATGATCTTATCCTCAGAGTGTACGAGAGCAAAGGAAAAAAAGCTGAGGTAAATATTGACCTTGACTTTTCAGTAGAAGAAATTAGAGAGGTAGATCTGCTTGAAAGAGCTACTGAGCTTTCCTTGAATGTTAATAATAGACTTTCTTTCTCTATAGCTCCTTATGAGATAAAAACGTTTAGATTAAAGGTGAGCGGTGTTTAAAATGATAACAGTCCTCAAGTGAGATTAAATTGGCCCAGACCTAGCTTGGGTGCTTTTTTTATGAGGGCTTTTTATACAGGAGAATAATCTATGACCCACAGGGAAAGAGTTATTGGATCCTTAGAACACAGAGAACCAGATAGAGTTCCCATTGATCTTGGAGCAATGCTGTCCACAGGTATTATGGGTATAGCCTATAACAGATTAAAAGCCTATCTAGGGATAAGTAGTGGCAAGACACGGATGTACGATCTGTGGCAGCAGCTTGCAGAGCCAGAAATTGAAATTCTGGAGTTAATAGGTGCTGATGTTCTGCCTGTTTTTATATTTGAGCCAAAAAAATGGAAAAAGAGCACACTTCCAGATGGATCTCCATGTGAGGTGCCGGATTGGTTTAATTCTAAAGTTTTGTCTGATGGTTCTCAGATCATAAAAGACAGGAAGGGACATATAGTTGCAAAGATGCCTAAAAATGGCTATTATTTTGATAGCATTTACCATCCCCTGAAAAAAATCAATACAATCCAAGGGTTGAAAAAGCAAGACCTTCGTTCAACTATGTGGTCAATGGCACCTGTTGATGAGAAGGCTTTGGGTGATCTGCATAAGAGGGTAAAGACTTTATATGAGACAACAGATTACGCTTTGATGTTAAACGGTGCTGGAGGAATTTATGAGTGGACACAGGATCTAAGAGGCTGGGATGTTTTTATGATGGATCTGGCCTCTAATCCTAAATTTGCCGGGTATCTACTGGATATATTAGTTGAGGAAAATATAAAACGACTGGAAAAAATTTTGCCCGTAGTGGAAGGCTATGTACAGATTATCCAGGTAGGGGATGACTTGGGACTGCAAGATGGTCCCCAGCTTTCTCCAGAGTTATATAGAAAAATAGTAAAACCTAGGCATAAGAAGCTATATCAGTATGCAAAAAAATACTCCAGTGCCTATCTT
>JAUWJJ010000073.1 GCA_030607765.1 Candidatus Aerophobota bacterium | reverse complement strand
CAACTACACCCAAATTCTCTCTGTTTTCAATCGTTAAGTCATTTGTGCCACCCATCATCTTATCGGTTAATATTCTGCTACCTTGCTGACATCCCATAGTCACAATACCGATTATGGTAAGCATTACCAGTAATAGTATTAATCTTCCACTGTATAAGATTACTCCATCTTTTTTTCTCATTATTTACCCTCCTTTTAATTTCCTCTAATTATACTTGTGTAAAATTAAGCTACTAAGATAACTTTTCCTACCTGTAAATTGTGAAAATATAATTTTGCTCTTTGCCTTAGAAGAAAGAATTTTGTAATAGTTTAGCTTTTCTAAAATTCTTGTTTTCTCTGGCAATTGTAGCTGCCCAATTTATTGGGCGCTTTTAAGAACCTGTTCTAATCCTATCCGAGATTGCTTTGACTTCCACAGACAAGATGTCTGTACCACCACATACTTTGTCCTTCGCAATGACGGATATGTAGTTCCACATTTTTTTAGGAAAACTTACCTGTTACAAAATTATAGTAGCCTCAAATTACCTAAGCTCATTGTAACTCTCTTTTGCATTTTGTCAAAAAAGTATCAAATTTGACCTTTTAGTAGATTCAGATAAACTATTACTAAATATAAGAGAATTTGATTAATTTTTCTCTCGGAGGGATGGCGACTCCAAAACGATAAGTAGACAACGTCAATGAAATCCCCTCTTATTTTAAACGTGGAGTTTTTATGAAAGCAGTTTTAGTATTAGAGGATGGAACTACTTTTGAGGGCCGTTCATTTGGAGCAACGGGAGAAAAAATAGGGCGAGCAGTCTTTCATACAGGAGTAGTTGGTTATCAAGAACTAATCACCGATCCTTCCTACCGCGGGTTACTACTTACCATGACTTATCCACTTATCGGCAATTACGGAATTAATGAAGCAGGTTTCGAATCTAATGCTGCCCAGGTTGAAGCCTTAATTGTCAAAGAAAATAGCCGTATTTACAGCAACTGGTCAGCTAAAGAAAGTTTAGAAACTTTTATGAGAAAACATAACATAGTAGGTATCGAAGGAATCGATACGAGAGGATTAGTAATACATATTAGAGATAATGGTGAGATGAGGGGTATCGTATCAACCAGAGATTATAATGTAAAGAGTTTAATGGATAAAGCTAAAACGTTTTCTTACCAGGGAAGAAATTTAATATCTGAAGTTACAGTTCCTCAAGTTGTCCTCTGGGAAATTCCAGATAATGTAAAATATAAGATTGTAGTTATAGATCTGGGTGGAACTAAAAGTCTGTTTGACAGTTTAAAGAATGCAGGTTGTCAGGTAATTCGAGTACCGCTCAGAGCTTCAGTTAACAAAATCTTACAACTAAACCCCGATGGAATTGTTATCTCCAGCGGACCGGAAGATTCAAAAAATTTCGCTACAATAGCAAATACAGTAAAAAATCTACTGGGAAAGAAGCCTATATGTGGCATCTCTTCTGGTAATCTTGTTTTAGGAATAGCCCTGGGAGGAAAAATAAAGCAGATGAAATGTGGTCATCATGGAGTAAATCAACCTGTACGTAATTTAGAAAGTAAAAAGGTTGAGATTACCACTCAAAATCATTCCTATGTCATTGATGAAAATTCCATTAAAAAAGCAGATATAAAAGTAACTCATATAAACATTAATGACAACAGCATAGAAGGAATCAAGGGTAAACGGTATTCGGCAATTGGTTTACAATATATTCCTGCAAATTTTGATGTATTTTTGCACAACTTAAAGTAAAATTATGCCAAAAAGGACAGATTTAAAAAAAATACTTATCATTGGATCCGGCCCCATTGTTATTGGTCAAGCCTGTGAATTTGACTATTCTGGTTCTCAAGCCTGCAAAGCCTTACGTGAAGAAGGATATGAAATTGTATTAGTAAACTCTAATCCAGCCACTATTATGACTGATCCCGAAATGGCTGATCGAACCTATATTGAACCGTTAACCTTTGAATTTGTAGAAAAGATAATTCAAAAAGAAAGGCCGGATGCTATTCTTTCTACTCTTGGCGGACAAAGCGGATTAAACATAACCTACTTCTTAGCTGAAAAAGGAGTCTTGGATAAATATAAAGTTGAAGCTATTGGTGCTTCTGCAGAAGCTATTGCCAGAGCAGAATCCAGAAAATTATTTAAAGAAACTATGGAATCCATTGGCTTAGCTGTTCCCAAATCCGGCCTGGCCTACTCTATGGAAGATGGATTTAAATTAGTGAAAAAGATCGGCTTTCCTTTGATTCTCCGTCCAGCATTTACTTTAGGAGGAACAGGTGGCTCAGCTGTCTATAATAAAGATGAATTCAAAGTCTCTTTGAAAAGAGCTTTAAATTTTAGTCCGGTACATCAAGTCCTGGTGGAACGATCGGTTATAGGTTGGAAAGAAATTGAATTTGAGATAATGCGTGATTGCAAAGACAATGTAGTCATTATCTGTTCTATGGAAAACCTTGACCCTATGGGTGTACATACTGGTGATAGTGCGGTAGTTGCTCCAGCACAGACCTTGACCGCTCAAGAATACAACAATTTAGTAAACTGGTCCAAGAAAGTTATTCGAGCAATTGGGATTAGCGGTGGCGGTGCTAATATACAATATGCGGTTAGTCCAAGTGATGGCGAAATAAGAGTAATCGAGGTTAACCCTCGTGTTTCACGTAGTTCAGCCTTAGCTTCTAAAGCAACTGGATTTCCCATTGCCAGGGTGGCTACTAAGCTGGCCATCGGGCTTACCCTGGATGAAATTAAAAACGATGTTACGGGGAAGACATACACCTTTTTTGAACCCACTATAGACTATTGTGTATTTAAAATTTGCCGTTTCGCTTTTGAAAAATTTCCCGATGCAGACCCAATTTTAGGAATTTCAATGAAAGCTGTTGGAGAAGCTATGGCTATTGGCCGTACCTTTAAAGAAGCTCTACAAAAAGGGATCCGATCCACTGAAATACGTAGATATGGCTTTGGCGCTGATGGCAGAGACATACCAGAAAAAGACCAAAAAAATTTAGAAGAAATTCGTAAAAAACTTATCTACCCTAACGCTGATAGATTTTTCTATATCCGTTACGCCCTACTGCAGGGTATGAGTATAGATGAAATTTATGAATTAACTAAAATCGATCGGTGGTTCATATATAATATGAAAGAAATTGTAGACCTCGAAAACAAATTAAAGAAATATACCCTTGAAAATATTTCCCCGAAACTCATGCGTCAGGCTAAAGAATATGGCTTTTCCGATATTCAATTAGCCTACATTTTAAAATGTAAAGAAGACGAGGTAAGAACAAAGAGGTTAACTATGGGAATTAGAGCGGTGTATAAGTTAGTGGATACTTGCGCTGGCGAGGTAGATCCCGAGAAGCCTTACTTTTATTCTACCTATGAAAAGATAGATGAGTGTCGAGCGGATACAAAGAAAAAGGTTGTTGTTTTAGGTGGAGGACCGAATAGGATTGGGCAGGGAATCGAATTTGATTATTGCTGTTGTCATGCTAGTTTTGCTCTGCGAAAAGAAGGTTATGAACCAATTATAATTAACTGCAACCCTGAGACCGTTTCAACAGATTATGACACTTCTACCAGATTATATTTTGAGCCGCTCACAAAAGAAGATGTCCTTAACATCATAGAGAAAGAAAAACCGGAAGGTGTAATTATTCAGTTTGGTGGACAAACTCCACTTAACTTAGCCATACCTTTGAAAAAAGCTAAAGTAAAAATTTTAGGGACTTCTCCCGAAAGTATCGATCGCACTGAAGATAGAAAGCGGTTTAGAGCACTGTTAAAAAAACTTAAACTTCTCCAGGCCGAAGGTGGTACTGCTACTTCAGTTCTTGAATCTAAAAAAATAGCTAAAAAAATTGGCTACCCGGTTCTGGTTCGCCCCTCATATGTTCTGGGGGGAAGAGCTATGGAATTGGTTTATGATGAAGAAGGACTAAATGAGTTCATGGAAAAAGCTGTTAAAGCTTCTCCAGAACACCCAGTACTGATAGATAAGTTTCTGGATGATGCTATAGAGGTTGATGTAGATTGTGTTTCAGACGGGAAACAGATAGTTATCTGTGGAATTATGGAGCATATTGAAGAGGCTGGAATTCACTCTGGAGATTCAGCCTGCGTAATTCCACCATATACCTTAAGCAAAGAAGTCCAAAAAATTATAAAAGAAAATACCTATGCCTTAGCCAAAGAATTAAAAGTAAAGGGACTTATGAACATTCAATATGCAATAAAAAATGATAGAGTATACATTTTAGAAGTAAACCCACGTGCTTCTCGTACAATTCCCTATGTAAGTAAGGCTACCGGTGTTCCCTGGGCTAAAATAGCTACCGAAGTCATACTTGGTAAGTCTTTGAAAGAGCTGGTTACCTCTACAGAAGTTGAATTAACCTATAGTGCAGTTAAAGAGGCAGTTTTTCCATTCAATCGGTTCCCGGGTATAGATACAGTTTTAGGTCCAGAGATGAAATCAACCGGAGAAGTAATGGGAATTGATACTTCCTTTGGAGCAGCATTCATGAAATCTCAAATTGCTTCCGGGCAAAATGTACCACTTAAGGGAAATGTATTTGTAAGCGTAAAAGATAAAGATAAGAGAAGGATAATATTTATAGTAAAAAAGTTGGTAGATTTGGGATTTTCTATAATAGCCACTTCGGGAACAGCAGAATTTCTTAGAAAAGTGGACATAGAAGTCCGAGAGGTATTCAAGATAGGTGAGGGAAGACCGGATGTTATGGACCTTATTAAGAACAATGAAATTTCGCTTATTATCAATACCCCCAGTGAAAAGAAGAAAATGAAAGAAGATGAAATAAAGATCAGAAGTGGCGCCGTCTTTTACTGTATTCCTGTTATTACAACAGTTTCAGGTGCTCAGGCCACAGTAAATGGTATTGAGACTATAATAAAGAAGGGCTTTGATGTAAACGCTCTGCAAGATTACTATCCACATTATCTTCACAAATAAATATATTTAACCTGTATCTTAATAACTAACAGGACAAAAACGAAGATAACCAGTATCACCATCTAAAAGGAGAATAAGAGTCAGGTTACCTTTACTACCATAAGGGTAAAATCATCAAATTGAGGTTGATCTTTGGTAAATTCTTTCATTTTTTTCTTTATTAATTTAATTAGCTCAGTAGCTTCCAGATAAGGCTTATCTTTGATTATTTTGATAAGTCTTTCCATCCCGAATTGTTGATTGTTATTATCAATCGCTTCCACAATACCATCGGTATAGAAAACTACAATATCGCCTTTCTTAAGAGTGATTTCTTTTTCCTGGAACCGGGCTTCATCAAAAGCACCCAGTACTATTCCTCCCATTCTCAACTCTTCGCATTCACCCGTGTTTGAATGAAAGAGGATGGATGGGTTGTGTCCGGCGTTGGAAATTTGTAAAACTTTAGCGGGGGCATCTAAAATAGCATAGAGAGCAGTTACAAATATTCCTTCTTTTGCATCGTTAGCAATTAATTTATTAGCTTTCTCAAGAACAATATTTGCTTTTAGGTTACCTATAGCCTGAGCACGAAGAAAACTTCGAGAAAGAGCCATAAATAAAGCTGCCGGTAGTCCCTTCCCGGCTACGTCACCTATAACTAAACCAATTTTACCCTCGACAACATCGATAAAATCATAAAAATCACCACCAACTTCCCTGGCTGGTATACTCATTGCTGCAATTTGATAGCCTTTAATTTGAGGAGATTTATCAGGGAGAAGACTTGTCTGGAGCTTATGGGCAATCTCCAGTTCCCTTTTCATCCTTTCCTTTTCAGCCACTTCCTGGTAGAGTTTGGCATTTTCAATGGCTATAGCTGCATGCACAGCAAAAGAAACAAGCAAGTGTTGATCCTCATTATTAAAGGCAGCATCACCTCTTTTGTTACAAACCTGGATAACCCCAATAACCTCATCCTTTGCCAGTAGCGGCACGCAAAGAATAGACTTTACTTTAAATCCAACATCCTTGTAAATAGGATTTGACAAGAGTTCTTTGGTTTCAACTTTATTAACGAGAAGTGGTTTTTTATTTTTAGCTACCTGGTTAGCAATGCTTTTCTCTTTCTCTAAGTGTAGTTTCTCTTTTTTTACAATTTTGATGGAACTTTCAGGTGATGTGCCATTTGAGAGAGAT
>JAUWJJ010000167.1 GCA_030607765.1 Candidatus Aerophobota bacterium | reverse complement strand
TTCTTATAAGGGAGGCGAGCTCTACACTTTGTACTAAAGTTTTAGTAGGAATACAACCCACATTTAAACATACTCCACCCAGTTTGTCTTTTTCTATTAGAATAACTTCTCCTCCGAGTTGAGCAGCACGAATAGAGGCTACATAACCAGCAGGGCCGCTCCCGATAACTACAACTTCTCCTTTATCTTTTACCATCATTCACCACTTTTAATCTCTAATAAATCTTTCTCACTTAATCCAAAGTAGTGGCCTACTTCATGAATAACTACATCTGAAACTACTTTCTTAATTTGTTCCCCGGAATGGCAAATTCTTTCAACAGGTTTTTGAAAAATAGTAATCTTATCGGGAAGAACATTGCCATAATTTACTCCTCTTTTAGGTAAAGGAATACCCTGGTATAGCCCTAAGAGCAGGTGAGATTGGCTTAAATGATAGTGTTTAGTAAAATTTGCCTTAGGATAATTTTCCACCACAATATCTATATTTTTCATATTTTTCTTAAATTGAAAAGGCAAGCATTCTATAGCTTCTAAAACCAATTTCTTAAATCTTTCTCTTTCCACTAATTTAATCTTCCTTTTAAAAATGAATCAGTTTAAGGATACAGTCCTCTAAGTCTGGTAGCCTCAGTAACAATCTCCAGTTTTACCTTAGGTAGAAGGCGAATAGGAGCTTCAGGAGAATACTTTTCTGTATATCCTTTCTGTTTACCACATCCTTTTACCTCGGTTACTGTCATTCCCTCCACCACTATTTTCCTCAAAGCTTCCTTTGCATCTTCCAGTTTAAAAGGTTGAATAACACACTCAATTTTTTTAAGCATAACTACCTCACTATGATAAGTTGGGTAATGTCAAAAATAATTTACTCTTTTTGTAACTGGTAGCCGCGAGGCTCAGAGCCTACGAAGATAGATATATACGCAACTTAAAAGTTGCGGCTACCACTTTTCCTTTTAGAAGAATATTCATTCTGGATTCTATCTCTTGACCACTGGATTCTGTTCAAAGAGAAAACTTTAATAGTTTGCCGAACTCAGGTTTATATTATACATATCCTCAATAAGATGGCAAATACTTCTTTTTAATTGACAGCAAGGGCATTTTTATTATAATGTAAAAACATTAAAGTTTCTATGGTTAAGGATAATAAGGAGATTAATAATGACTCAATTAAGTGAAGCTAAGAGGGGAAGAATTACTCCTGAGATGAAAAAGGTAGCTCAAGAAGAAGGTGTATCAGAAAGGATTTTAGGAGAAAAAATAGCCAGGGGAGAGGTAGTTCTTCCTAAAAATGTAGTTCATAATCTTTTCTTTCCCAAAGCTATTGGCAAGGGTATGAAAACTAAGGTAAATACAAATATTGGCACCTCACCTGATTTAGCTGATATTAACCTTGAACTTAAGAAATTGAAAGTAGCTGAGAAAGCTGGAACAGATACTGTAATGGATTTAAGCACAGGGGGAGATTTAGATAAGATTCGCCTCTCTATTTTAAAAAATAGACATATTCCTGTAGGAATAGTTCCCATTTATCAGGCCGCTGTTGAATCCATAGTAGATGAGGGGAGCTTAGTTGAAATGAAAAAAGATAAAATTTTTGAGGTAATTGAACGTCAGGCTAAAGATGGAGTTGACTTTATTACTGTCCACTGTGGGTTAAATCAAATTGCACTGGAGCGTCTTAGAATAGAAGGGAGAATGACCGATATAGTACCAAGGGGAGGAGCTTTTCTTACTACCTGGATGATAGCCAATGAAAGAGAGAATCCTCTCTATGAAGACTACGATCGTCTCCTCGATATAGCCAAGAGATATGATTTAACTTTAAGTTAGGGAGACGGATTAACGCCGGGCTGCCTGGTTGATTCTACTGATAGGGCTCAGATTCAGGAGTTAATTATTCTGGGGGAGTTAGCTAAAAGAGCCTTTGATGAAAATGTTCAAGTAATGATAGAGGGACCTGGCCATTTACCTTTTACTGAAATAGAGGCAAATATCTTGTTAGAGAAAAAATTATGCCACAATGCTCCCTTTTATGTTTTAGGTCCTGTGGTTACCGATATTGCTCCTGGCTATGACCATATAACATCAGCTATAGGAGGAGCCTATGCGGCCAGTGTGGGAGCAGATTTTCTCTGTTACGTTACTCCGGGAGAGCATCTAAGACTTCCCACTATAGAGGATGTTAAACAGGGAGTAGTAGTTACCAGGATTGCTGCTCATATAGGAGATATAAGCAAGGGATTAAAAGGAGCGGAAGATTGGGATAAACAAATGGCTGAGATGAGAAAAAAAAGAAATTGGAAAAGACAAATTGAGCTCTCCGTTGACCCGGAACTTGCTAAAAAGATGAGGGAAGAGAGCAAACCTAAAATTTCTGATGTGTGCACTATGTGCGGAAAGTACTGTGCTATAAAACTTGTAGAGAAAGCCTTAAAGGCAAAGGAACCAATAACTTTAAGTACCTAACAGATAAAATGTTTGTTTATGAAGGTAAGATTAACTGTACTTAAAAAAAGATTGCCTTTAAGTTCTCAAAGCCCATAAGTCATTATTACTATCACATTTAGTATAAGTAAGTTTTAAGTAAGAGGGTAGGTAGTCAAGTGTTTAAGAGATAAGGATTGCAAATCCTTTTTCTCTTAGCTCAAATCCAGACCCCGTCTCTGAGATAGGAGGTGAGTAAAATAGCAAAGGATAAAGAGGATAAACTTTTTGGTTTAATTAATTCCCTAATGGACGTTAAAAAATGTGTTCTGGAGCTACTTCTGGGTGATATATCCCAAGAAGTTAAAGACCATATTCAAACAGCTCGCAAGGAGAAGCTTTTAGCTCTCCGAGCTTTTATCGATTCAGCGATTAATCGTTTAGAGAAAAGTGAGAAGGAAGCTAAGAAAAAAAAGCCAGAAAAATAAATATAGAATAAGTAACTTTTAATTAAAAACTCGATGATTTTCCAGAAACAGTATCAAGAATCGTATAGATTCACCTGAAGATGCTCTTACAAACGATCCAATGTTTCCTCAGTCAGGGTTTAGTGGAAGTGAAACAAACTCCACGGACATTTATGGTAATTCTCAGATCTTGCTGAAGGTCGCTTTTTTGGGCTCTAATCCCAGAGTTAAGTTTTCAAAAAATAATTTATCAAGTAATTATTAAACACTAAACTAAACATAATATACAAGGATGTTAGCTATGAAAGTGTTAAGAATAGGTTTATTGGTCTCAATGATCCTTTTTTTAATGACTGGTATTTGCTACGGACAAACTGCTGAGGCACATTATAACCTCGGTTTAACCTACTCCTATAAAGGAATGTATGATGAGGCTATTACTGAGTACAAAAGGGCTATAGAGATTAATCCTAACTTCCTTGATGCACATTATAACCTCGGTTTAACCTACTACTATAAGGAGATGTATGATGAGGCTATTACTGAGTACAAAAGGGCTATAGAAATTAATCCTAACCACTTTGATACACATTATAACCTCGGTTTAACCTACTACTATAAAGGGATGCATGATGAGGCTATTACTGAGTACAAGAGGGCTACAGAGATTGATCCTAACGACTTTGATGCACATTATTACCTTGGGGTAGCCTACTACTATAAAGGAATGTATGATGAGGAAATTGCTGAGTATAAAAAGGCTATAGAGATTAACCCTAACCACTTTGATGCACATTATTACCTTGGGGTAGCCTACCACGATAAAGGAATGTATGATGAGGCTATCGCTGAGTATAAGAAAGCTATAGAGATTA
>JAUWJJ010000229.1 GCA_030607765.1 Candidatus Aerophobota bacterium | reverse complement strand
TCCTGTAGCTGTAGTTGGTTTGGCTAAAGGAGGCGTAAGATTCTTAAAAGAGAAAGTAAAAGAGAATGTAAGGGAGAAACTGGAAGAAAAAGTAAAAAGAGGCGCCTCAGAAATAACAGAAAAAATAAATGAGGATACCTCCATCAAGGAAAAAGAGCTAAATGAAGAGGTAGAAAAGATATTAGAGAAAAGAAGAGAGAAAGAATCCACAGGTAAAAAGGGAGCCTTTTTCAAAATATTTGGAGAAGAACCTGCCTGGGCCTCGGAAGAATCTTTAAAAGTAGATATAGAGATAGAATGGATAGAGTTATTTAATCCCTACGATAATCCCTGTGAAATAATGGGATGGAGGGTAAAAACTTCTCTGAGAAAAAAACTAATTGGGGGAGTAATTTCCGCCAGGGGATACTGGCTCATATTTAATGTAGTAATTAAAATGCCTGAAAAAACTATAGGGAAGGAGCTATTAGATAATTTTGCAGATACAGTAATTTTAAAAAATAGGCGGGGAGATATAGTGGATGAAGTGAGTTATCTTAACTACGGAGCTCCCTGGAATGCCTTTGAAAAAAATGATCCAAGAGCAAGAGAATTTGTCAGTTCTCTTCCCGGAGGAAGTCCAGGATTTCGTAACTGGTTCTGGATGCCTGGGATTGGTGAGGGCAAGTACAGTGATGATTACAGTAGCTTTTACGTGAAGGATAAACCTTTTGCTAATGTTGGGGAAGTTGGTTTTATTCATACTGGAGGGCAGTTTAAAACAGTAAATCTTGATAGAGGTGGAGATTGGAAAGTTTTAGATAAACTAACTGTAGCCTGGCCAGTTGAGGAGCCAGTAAGGGGAAGAATCAATGTAAATACTGCCAGCAAACAGGTTCTCCAATCTCTTCCGGGAATAGATGAAAAATTAGCTAAATCTATAATACATTACTGTGATAGCAAAAGGGGACCTATTAATGAAATGGGGGAGATTGCTGAGGTAGCAGGTATGCAAAAGTTTGGTTTTAATGGGATAAACGATGATGAAGATGAATATATAGATGAGGATGATGAAGAAGAGGCTATCCTTAGAGGTATCTCTAATCTTATAACTGTTCGCAGTAACTGCTTTACTATCATCTGCAAGGGACAGGTAAAAAGAGGGGGCAGGATGGTGGCAGAAAAAAAGCTAAAAGTAGTGGTGGACAGAGGAACACATCCTGTAAAGATAAGATACTACAAGGAGATTTATTCAAAGTAGCACATAAGACGCAGGCTCTTTGAGTCTCGCGGCTACCAATTACAAAAAGAAACAAGATATTTTTTGCAATACTGCTTAAAGATAAGGGGGATAACCAATGGCTAAAACGATTGCTGAAATTAACGAAAGAATAAAAAAGGGTAAGGTTGTGGTAGTGACAGCGGAGGAGATAATCGACATTGCTAAAAAGGAGGGAATAGATAAGGCAGCTGAGAAAGTGGATGTTATTACTACAGCTACCTTTGGGGCAATGTGCTCTTCGGGAGCTTACATTAATATTGGTCACGCCAGACCCCGAATGAAGTTAGGAGGAGGCAGAACCTATATTAACGACGTTCCTGTTTACGCAGGCTTTGCTGCTATAGATATATATATTGGAGCAACTGCTCTTCCCGATGATGATCCCCGTAATAGGATTTATATAGGAGAATTTAGATATGGTGGAGGGCATTTAATAGAGGATTTAGTTGCTGGAAAAGATGTGAGGCTTGTTGCTACTACCTATGGTACTAATTGCTATCCCCGAACAAAGCTGGAGACCTGGTTAAACATAAAGGATTTAAATGAGGCAGTTCTATTTAACTTTAGAAATGCTTATCAGAATTACAATGTAGCGGTAAATCTATCTAATAGGATAATCTACACCTATATGGGAGCTCTTCAACCTCGGTTAGGGAATGCTAACTATGCTACCTGTGGGCAGCTTTCCCCTCTTTTAAATGATCCTTATTATGAGAGCATAGGCATAGGAACAAAGATTTTCTTAGGGGGAGGAATAGGATACATAGCCTGGCAGGGAACCCAGCATAACACCAATGTGATCAGAGGAGAAAATGGTGTTCCTAAAGAGGGTGCAGGAACTGTAGCTGTAATTGGCGATCTTAAGCAAATGAGCCCTGATTACCTAAGGGGAGTTAGTATGGCTGGATACGGAGTTAGCCTTGGCGTAGGTATTGGAGTTCCCATTCCCATTTTAAATAAAAATATTTTAAAGTATACTACAGTAAGAGATGAGGAAATCTATACTCAAATAGTTGATTACAGCGAGGCTTATCCTAAGGGGATTTCCGAGTCATTAGGTGAGGTAAATTATGCTCAGCTTAACTCAGGGAAAATTGTAATAAAGGGAAAAGAGGTCCCCACAGGTTGTTTATCCAGTTACGCTAAGGCTAAGAAAATTGCCAATACCTTGAAAGAATGGATAAAGGGGGGTGATTTTCTACTTACCCAGCCTGTACAGCCCTTGCCTTCAGTGGGTTCCGGGATTACCTTTAAGCCCTTGAAAGAAAGACCTCTTCGGAATGAGCAAACAGGAGGAAAGTGAAGAGGCAAGAAGATAAAGTATG
>JAUWJJ010000069.1 GCA_030607765.1 Candidatus Aerophobota bacterium | reverse complement strand
TTAAGCGATGGCGAAGAAAAAAGATGCTGGAGAAGACTTTAAAAAAAAGAGCGGATTTGTTAAAAGAGGCTGAGCTCACTCCTGAAGATAAGGAATTGCTTAAAGAATTAAAGGTCAATTGAATACTTAGTGAAGAACTAACTAACGAGGGATTATTAATGTATAGTGAGATAAAAGAAATTGAGGAAAGATTTAAGAAAAATGAGCTACCAGATTTTAGATCCGGGGATACAGTAGCTGTTCATCTTATTTTTAAAGAAGGAGATAGGGAAAGAACCCAAATTTTTGAGGGAGTTGTTCTTAAAAAAAGAGGAAGAGGAATTAGAGGGACCTTTACTGTGAGGAAGATATCCTTTGGTATTGGCGTAGAGAGAACTTTTCCTCTGCACTCTCCTTTGGTTAAAAAAATAGATGTAATTAAAAAAGGTAAGGTAAGAAGGGCTAATTTAACTTATTTAAGGGCTAAAATTAGGAAATGAAAAAAGAGGTTCTTTCAGGGATAAAGGAAACAGTTGAAACTGTAGTAATTGCTCTTTTTCTTGCTTTTTTAATTCGTAGCTTTATAGTGGGGACTTTCTGGATTCCTTCTGGTTCTATGAAACCCAATTTAGACATAAATGATCGTATTATGGCCTACAAGTTTTTTTATAATATAGATTGGGTAAAGCGCGGAGATATAATTGTTTTTAAATATCCCCTTAATCCTAAGAAAGATTTTGTTAAAAGGACAATTGGTCTGCCCGGAGATGTTGTGCAAATTATAGGAAAAAAAGTTTTTATAAATGAGAAGAGACTAGAAGAGCCCTATGTTATTCATCGAGATAACCGGGAAGTTGGTTTTCCCCGTGATGATTATGGTCCGATTAAGGTTCCTCCTGGTTCTTTGTTTATGATGGGAGATAATCGTGATTCCAGCGATGATAGCCGCTTTTGGGGATTTGTTCCAGAGAAGAATATTGTGGGGGAGGCTTTTCTTATCTATTGGCCTTTGTGGAGAATTAGAATTATAAGAACCCCTTTTCAATAACTGTGAAGTTGAATAAAACTGCTGGAAAAAACTTAGGAAAAGATGGAGAAGAAGCAGCGATAAGTTTTCTTAAAGAAAAGGGTTATCAAATTTTAGAGAAGAATTATCGCTGTCGATTGGGGGAAATAGATATAGTAGCGAAGGATAAAGAAAAAATAGTATTTGTGGAGGTAAAAACTCGGAGCTCTTTAATTTTTGGCCTGCCCCAGGAAGCTGTTAACCATTCCAAGCAGTTGCGTCTTACCAGGTTAGCTTTAGCCTACCTTTCTCACCATAAACTAAAAGATGTACCCTGCCGCTTTGATGTAGTAAGTATCTTAATGAAAGATAAAAAGCCTGAAAAAATTCAGCTAATTACCAATGCCTTCCCAGCAACGTATTAAAACAAGTAAAATATGTAAATGTGTGAATGCGTTGATGCGTGAATGAGTAAAACGCATTTACGTATCTACCCTTTTGTTTTTGACTTCCCAACTATTTGGAGGGATATAGTCCCCGTATTTTTCTCTTGCAGTTTTTAAGTTCTGTCTTTGCTCTTTTAGCACTTTAAACAAAATTTCTGGTGTATTAGAAACTTTAGTCTCGTAAATTTTTATTATTCGAGATATTTTTGATAGGTTTTCTGGAATCCTTAATGTAAATTGTTTAATATAGTCTTTTTTCGAATAATCTTTATCAAGTACTTCTATGAATAGTCTTTTAAGATCCTGATATTTTGGTATAAAACCTGTAGGCATTTTTATTGCTCCAATATCTCTGTGTGAGCGCAATTCCATCCACTTGAACCAGACTGCCTTATCAGACTTATCGTTAAGGAAATTTCCTTCTCTATCTTTCAAAAAGTAGTTGACAGAGAAAATAGAGGGTGGGTCTTCTAACTTCTCACCAAAATCTAAATTGTTTTTTATATATCTATCCAGGGGTATGGATAGAAAATCTAAATTTGCCATAGGATTAAATTTTCTAACTCCTTCTTTTCCTAAGGTGGCGGATGTAGTTTCTGATTCCAATGATGCACCTTTGGTTATTATACCATGTGTCCAGTTAAAAGATTCCTCAACCGGCACTGAAGTATCCGAATCTCTACCTCCGTATGCTATTCCTCCTATAGCAACACCTCCAGGATGGTTAGCTTTTGAATCCAGATTTTTTAAAAGTTTCAAATCAAGTGTAAATCGGGCATTCCTATGTGAAGGTGTTATCTCATTTCCTTCACTGTCTTTCTTTCCAACCACCCATTCTCCTGAGTAATTAAAACCCCTGGTAGGAACTTCTCCATCTTTTCCAATCCAGTAGGCATCCCCATTTTTCGTAATGAGCACATTTGAAAATATAATCTCACCTGGTCTGTGAATTACCTCCCATATTATTGGGTCGTCCTTGGAATTTACATCCTTTATTATTCCAAATATTCCCTTTTCCGGGTTAACTGCCCGTATTTTCCCCATCTTTTTCTTTAGATAAGCTATATCATCTCCAATTATACTTTCTTTCTTTAGCATTGAGGTTGAAGTTTTCCCACAAGCACTTGGAAATGCTCCTGCAAAGTAAGTTATTCTATTATTTGGACCATGTATCCCCATAATAAACATATGTTCTGTTAACCAACCTTCCTTTGAGGCTTTATTTATTGCCAGACGCATTGCTAACTTTTTAAGTCCAATGGTATTACCGCCATATTGAGTGTTTGTACTATAGACGATATTTTCTTCTATATCAACGTATATCCTTCGCTTTTCAATATTTAAACTTACCCCTTTTTGAAGCTTTCCCTCACTATGTACAAACCTAAAAAAATGCTCAGAACTGTCTAATTTTTTGAATCTCTCATATCCACATCTATAGAGTAGGTTTTCACTATGTGCCACATAGCTGGAATCGGTAAGTTGGACACAAGGTATGGAGAATTCAGAATCAACCGGTCCCAAGCAGAAAAAGCATACATACAACTTATGACCTCGCATAATATTTTTTAAAAAAGTATGAATCTCATCAAGCCCTTTCCTCTTATCTATTGCGTTTAAATTTGGGTCTAAATTAATATTTTGAGAAAAGAGAAGTTTGGTATGTTCCTTATCCCTTGCCTGGTCGTGATAACCGTCAAAATGGACAGTATGACCATTTATAGCAAGCTTTTTTTCCTCCCCCCTTTTCGTTGCTTCTTCTCTAATATACTGAATATCCTCTAATGAGTTGCTACAGACAAAAACTTTATCAGGATTGCAAAGTTTTAGATACTTCTCAATAAATTGGTGAAGTTTTCGATTGTTTATCTGCATAAGTTTCTGATAGCTTTTCTTATCTAGTTTAGTTTTAAGTATCAGCGTATTTTTTCTATCCATTACAGTTTTCTCCTTTTTCAGGTTAGGAATTTATAAATTATCCAATATCCAAGGGTGATTGGAGTCACCCCACCCACAGAGGAAAACCCTCATTCTATTGGGTAGGGGAGGCTTTAGCCTCCCATTTTTCAAAGTTAGGATAACTTTGTTTAGCATTATAAGGATTAGATTGAGTTTGTCAAATACTCAGTTTATGTTATTATTCCTGAAAGGATAAGAAGGAGGTGATGAATAAATGGGAAAAAGGAAGATATTAGTCAAGGAAGTGATGAGGAGGAAAGTAGTAACCGTAAAGGAATCTACTACTCTAAAAGAGCTAATGGGAATATTTCATAAATATACCTTCCATACCCTACCTGTGGTGAGAAGGGATAATGAAGTTGTTGGAGTTGTTGCCCTGGAGGATGTCTTAAAGGTTTTTTATCCCCATCCCTCTTATATCTTAGAGATGCTTGAAAGAACCCCTCTCTGGGATGGATACGATGAGGAATCTCTCTTAGAGGTGGATGTTCCTCCTGAAATGGGAGTGCTCTGTATAGTTGAGGATTTAATGAATACAAATGTAGTAACTATAAGTGGGGAAGCAACAACTGTGGAAGCTCGTTCTTTAATGAAGCTGCACAAATTAAAGAGATTGCCCGTTGTTGATAAGGAAAAATACTTACTTGGTATCATTAGCTTATTTGATATCGTCCTTGGCGTTTTTAAAGAAAAAGGAATTCTCTAAAATTAGGGTAAGAAGAAGTTTTAAAAGATGAATTCAATATTAGCCATAGGAATATTATTAATAGTAGGATTTTTTGGTGGTTTCATTGCCAGAAAAATTAAGTTTCCCACTATTAGTGGTTACATTATTATAGGGATATTGCTAAGTTTATTAGGAGTTATACCAAAGAAATTAGTAAGTGGAAAATTAAATGTAATTACCGATGTAGCCTTAGGGATTATTGCTTATCTGATAGGTGGAAGTCTTAACCTGAAAAGTTTTAGGTATTTCCTCTCTCCTGGCAAATATGACTGTTGGTTTTGTTGTAGTAAATAAGATGAGGAATAGTGAAAATATGTTTAAAGTGATCGATGGTATTGAAGGTATAATCTTTGCTATGTTTTTTACCTTAGCCGGACTGCATTTTGATTTGGGAGTTATGAAAATAGCAGGAATATTAGCTATTTTAATTTTTATTGGTAGGTGTGTTGGTAAGTTTGAGGGGACCAGAATAGGTGCTTCTATTTCCCATGCTCCAAGGATAGTTAAAAAATATTTAGGCTTTGCTTTATTGCCTACAGTCGGAGTTGCTGTAGGACTGGCTATTTTAGCTAAGCAGCATCCTGTCTTTTCAGTCATAGGAAACATAATGGTAAGTGCTATATCAGCCTCTGTTATTATAAATGAATTGGTTGCACCACTCCTAACGAAATATGCCATTTTTAAAGTAGGGGAAACAGGAATTTCTTAAAGAGTAAATCCCGTTAGATGTTTGCTACTATTTAGCGGGGTAAAGGATTTTTTGATGAGTATAATTCTATCATTTGCTGTTATTCTTTTAGCCGGACTTTTAGCGCAGAAGATACTGCGGAAAGTAAGATTCCCTGCAGTAACAGCTTATCTTCTCCTGGGTATTCTAATTGGTCCGGAAGTCTTTAACTTGGTCTCTAAGCAGATTCTTCAGTCATCCGATTTAATTTCCAATATTGTTTTGAGTATCATTGCCTTTGGTCTTGGACAGAACTTTTCTAAAAAAAATCTTTCTAAAATTGGGAAATCGATCTTTTGTATCTCTATTTTAGAAGCCTGCGGCGCTTTTCTCTGTGTTACATTTGTCTTCTTTTTTCTTTTAAAGCAACCCCTTCCACTTTCTCTGATCTTTGGGAGCATATCCGCTGCTACCGCACCAGCGGCAACGGTAATGGTTATCAAGGAATACAAAGCTAAAGGAGCTTTAACCAATACCCTTTTGGGAGTAGTGGCAATTGATGATGCCTGGTGTTTAATTATCTTTTCTGTTTCCTTAGCCATTGCCCAGGCTTTGACAAGTCCTCTTTTAAGATTTTCAGGGCCTTTATCGCAGAGCTTTTATTTAACGAAAGTATTTCTTTATTCTCTTTTAAAAATTGGAGGTTCCTTTGCTTTGGGGGCAGCGGTTGCCTTAATTTTTTCTTATTTTTCTCGTTATATCAAAAGAGGGACCAATCTTCTCATCTATACCCTGGGTTTCATTTTTTTAAATGCAGGCATAGCCAATCATTTTCATTTTTCAGTTCTTTTATCCAATATATTCTTTGGAGCGATTCTGGTTAATATTAATAAAGAAAGTTTTAAATTCTTTGATAGTTTAAGAACAGTTGACCTTCTCTTTTATCTTTTTTTCTTTGTTTTGGCAGGAACAAATTTAGAAATTGAACTATTGGGAAAATTAGGATTGGTTGGTCTTGCTTATCTTTGCTTTCGAGTAATTGGTAAATTATCTGGGGCGTCTTTGGGAGGGTATTTATCGAAAGCACCTGCTTCGGTAAAAAAATATTTAGGATTTGGATTAATCCCCCAAGCTGGAATTGCCTTAGGAGTAGCTTTGATTGCCAAAGCTGAGTTTCCCCAAGCTGGCGGAATGATTTTTGCCACCATTGTGGCCACTACCATAGTTTATGAAATTATTGGTCCTTTTTGCACTAAGTTTGCTTTGAGCAAAGCAAAAGAGATATAAAAAGGTTAATGCGTGGATGCGTAAAAGCGTTTATGCGTTAATGGGTAGATGCGTGAAGCAGTAATATATGATATGTAATGTGTAAAAATGGATAGATATGAGACAAACGAAATAAACCAACTACTCTTTTCACAATCTTTCTATCAGCTCTTGTAGGCTGCCAATCACTTCCTTTTTCTTAGGAGAATTATTTGTTCTATTTAAATAGAAAGCTTTAATTCCTATTTTTTTTGGAATAAGGTAATCCAGCTCATAATTGTCGCCTATATGGATAAGATAAGAAGATTTCACATTTAACTGCTGGCACACTTTCTCATAAAAATGAGGTTCCTTTTTAGTCA
>JAUWJJ010000103.1 GCA_030607765.1 Candidatus Aerophobota bacterium | reverse complement strand
TCCCAGATTGAATTAAGAATTTTAGCCCATCTTTCCAGAGACCCCAATTTAAAGTTTGCTTTTGTTCAAGGAGTGGATATCCATCAACAAACAGCGGCAGAGATTTTTTCAGTTTTGCCTCTTCAGATTACCTCTTCAATGAGAAGACAGGCTAAGGCAGTCAACTTTGGAATTATTTATGGAATATCACCTTATGGACTTTCCCGTAGCCTGGGGATTTCTGAAAAAGAAGCAAGTGAATATATTGATAAATACTTTGATCGCTATCCTGAGATAAAAAAGTATATTGAAAAAACTCTAAAAAAGGCTCGCAGGAATCATTATGTAACAACTCTTACTGGAAGAAGGCGATATTTACCTGAGATTGACTCTCCCAACCGCAGAAGAAGAGAATTTGCTGAGCGCACAGCTATTAATTCCCCCATTCAGGGAGGAGCGGCCGATTTAATTAAACTAACTATGGTTAATCTTTATCAGGAATTTAAGAAAGAGAAAATAGAGGCCTGGATTCTTCTTCAAATTCACGATGAGCTTCTCTTTGAGGTGCCTGGCAGAAAAATAGAGGAAGCTAAGAGAATAGTTAAAAGAGAAATGGAAGGAGTAATGAAGCTTTCTGTTCCCCTTTTAGTAAAAATTAAGACCGGAAAAAACTGGGCCGAAATGAGGTAATAATATGACCAAAAGGTTAACCAAAGATGAGCTTTTGGCTAAAGCTAAGGAGCCAGAGATACTGTCTATGAAATATCATCCCCTTTATAAGGGAAAAATTGCTACCGCAATTAAGGCTCCTATTAGAGACTATAAGGATTTTTCTATATGGTATACCCCTGGGGTAGCAGGTCCCTGCAGAGCTATTTATAAGGATAAGAATGAAGTATTTAAATATACCAATAGAGGCAATTGTATTGCTATAGTGAGTGATGGAAGCAGAGTCCTTGGTCTGGGAGATATTGGTCCTGAGGCCGCTCTTCCTGTAATGGAAGGTAAAGCTATGATCTTTAAATACTTAGGAGGAGTAGATGCAATTCCTATATGTTTAAACACCAAAGATCCTGATGAGATAATTAATACTGTTAAGTGCTTATCCCCTACATTTGGAGGCATAAACTTAGAGGATATCGCTAAACCAAAGTGCTTTTATATTCTTGAGAGGTTAAGAAAAGAGCTAAATATCCCTGTATGGCACGATGATCAACAAGGAACAGCTCGGGTAACCTTAGCTGGGCTAATTAGTGCCTTAAAAGTAGTTAAAAAGAAATTAAAGGATGTTGTAATTGCTTTTATTGGAGCTGGGGCTGCCAATGTAAATATTTATAAATATACAGTTTTAGCCGGGGCAAATCCAGATAATATAATAATGGTTGATAGCAAAGGGATTCTTAATCAAGATAGAGTTGAGCTAAAAGATAAAGAACCTGTTAAATGGGAGATATGCAAAAAAACCAACAGAAAAAGAAAAACCGGTGGAATAAGAGATGCTCTAAAAGGAGCTGATGTCTGTATAGCTTTATCTAAATCTGGCCCGGGAGTGATAAAAAAAGAGTGGATTGCCGGTATGGCTGATAAATCAATAGTTTTTACCTGTGCTAATCCCATTCCTGAGATATGGCCCTGGGAGGCAAAGGAAGCCGGAGCTAAGATTGTAGCTACCGGCCGTTCTGATTTTCCTAACCAGATAAACAACTCTCTTGGATTTCCGGCTGTATTTAGAGGTGCCCTGGATGTAGGAGCAAGATGTATCACTGATGAGATGTGCATTGCATCTGCATATGCTATATCTGAATATGCACAGGAAAAAGGATTAAGCGAGGAATACATAGTCCCCAATATGGGAGAAACTGAGCTATATATAAAAGAGGCATTAAAGGTAGGAGAAAAAGCTATCCAGCAGGGAGTAGCAAGGATCAAGATAACCAGGGATAAGTTGCAAGAGCAGATTTCCTCAACCATAAAAGCCTCTCAGACAACTGTTAAATTTCATATGAAAGAGGGATTTATTCAGCCTTTACCCTGCTAAATAGCAAACATCTAAGTGGGTTTACCAACTAACTTACCCTGATTAATGATTGTAGCGCGCGGTCAAGCTTTTGTAGTAGGTAATATGTAAATGAGTTGATGCGTGTATTTGACAAAAAATCTGGAGTGAATATAATAGACAAATGCGTTAACGAAATAAACGAGATTATATAAAGTGGAGAACTTTTCCACGAAATGAAAGGAGGTGTTTTACGATGAGGCTAACAAAGGTAGCCGTGGTGCTTATTATGTCGCTCATTTTCACGCTCTTGTTATTTGGATTAGCCTATGCTAATGGCGAAGGTTGCGCTGCGGGAGGAAATGCAAATACTGGAGGCGAGGGCTCTGGTGGTGGGGATTCTGGTGATCATTCTAATACAGCTCTGGTCATATCTACTCACACTGGTTGGTCAGACTACTCAGAAGAAAGTTTTTTTATGGGATTTTCCTACAATTTTGAAGGAGGAGGAGAAGCAGTGTTTTTAGGAGCTGGTCTGGGCAAAAAAGGTTATGGTACAGAGTTAACCTTAACCATAGCTGATGTTTCTAAATTTGATGATTTTCTGTTCAGTATCAAGCACCAACTCTGTAGTGAGGCTCCAAATCGTCCTGCTGTTGCTCTGGGGATTGATGCCATTAATGAAATTCCTGAACAAATGAAACGAAGTTTTTACCTGGTGGGCTCAAAATATTTTGCCAAACCGAAATTACCTCTGGTCGTTTCTTTAGGTTGGGGGACAGGGCGGTTTAGAAATAGTTTTTTTGGAAGCGTGGCATTTATTTGGCAAAGGAACTGGAGCTTTATTGGTGAATATGATGGAGCAGGGATCAATATGGGAGTATCTTTTGGAACTAAGATCGCCCAGGAAAAAAGAAAAGCTCTCCCGGTAGTGCTGACTCTGGCAATGCATAATGTTTTTGGCTCAGCCGAGGAAAGTGTCTTTGGTATAGGAGCAGGAATAAGATTCCCTTAAAGAGTGAATGCGTGAATGCGTAAAACACATCAACCGATCAACCCGACCGAATAGACCAAATAAACCAAACAAAGGAGTAAAAGGTGAGAAGAAAAGTCATAACTTATTGCGTAGTGCTTATTCTGTGTATTTCGGTATCAGTTGCCTTTGGGCAAACTCAACCGCAAACCCAGGTAAAAGAGGAGCAGCCAAAACAGGAAAATGTTATCCAACAGATAATCCAACTGGCAGTGGCAAATAGCCCCTTACTCCAGCAACAAAGGGATTTAATCTCCCAGATTGAAAAGATGCCCCAGCCTGGAGAAGGTTTTATTGAACCTGAAAGAATCAAAAAGGTAAAAAGTGGTGCCTCCATAGAGGAAGCTCCTTTCCTAACTCTTGACCAGGTGGAAAATATTCGGAATCAGATGATAAGTAGAATAAGAAATTTAGGGATGGAAAGAAGAACCTATGAGAATCTTAAGGAAGATATTTTGTCTAAGCTTATGGGTAAAATTACTCGGATTCTAACCTTGAAGAACAGAAAACAGAACTTGTCTGAGTTGAGGAACTTTTTGGAAGAAAGAAAGGTTTCTCTTGAAAAGCAGGTCAAGGCAGGAGTAGAAGAGCCATCCAACCTTTTTGATCTGGAAGAGCGAATTATGAATGCTGTGCTTAATATGCAGAACACTGCAGTTGAGCTGGAGATTTTAAAACTGGAAATTGCTGCCACCCTTGGAGGAGAAAAACAGCCGGAGCTTTCCTCTCTTTTAGATAAAATTTAAGATGAGACAATTATGAACATAAAAAAAGCAGCAGTATCCCTTTTGATATTAACTCTGTTAATCTCTTCTTACCCTGGCTGGGCTGAGGAGGATAGGACTTTTCCCAGCACTGAGGTTCTCCAGCAGTTCATTGATTTTGTGGTGGAAAATAACCCCATCCTTTGCTCTCAGAGGAAGATTATTACAGAAATGGAATCCATTCCCCTACCGGAGAGGTTCTGGGATGTTGACTTAACTCTTAAAGGAGGCGTAGGTACAGCGGAGGATGAGGATACTCATGTTATAAGAACAGTTCCTTCAGTAAGTTTGGGGCTGGAGATCCCCCTTTATGATCCTTCAAAAAAAAGGGATATCCTCCAGAAGAGGGTAGCCTTTAATGAAAGATTAGAACAGGCTAAACAAAAATACAGTAATTTGAAAAATTCCATTGTCTCTGATCTATTAAATAAGGTAGCCAGATTATCTCAACTGGATAATGAAAAGAAAAATTTAATTAAGCTTAAATCCTATCTTAAGGATAACCTTAGTTCTCTGGAAAAACAGGTCAAAGCAGGAGTAGAAGAGCCAGATACTCTTTGGGCATTAAATGAGAGAATTATGAATCTGGATACCAAAATTTACAACCTATCCAGTCAGTTTAAAACCCTGAAGTGGGAAATAGCAACTACTCTGGGAGGAGAAAAGTGGCAAGAGCTTTTACAACTCCTAAATGAAATAGGCATTTAAATTTTAATTCTACTGTAGTGGTCAAGCTTGCGTGACTGAACAGACCGAATAGACTAAATAACGAGGTTTAACCTTGAAAAAAGAGCCCAGACTTGAAGATTACATTGAGGTTCTTTTAAGAAAAAAGTGGATTGTTATTCTGGCAGTAAGTACAATTTTTATTACCACGGTAGTGCTAAGTTTTTTGCAAACTCCTATTTATGAGGCCTCTACCACCATTCACCTCAAGAAGAGGACCGCTGGGGGAGCAGAGGTTAATTTCTTTGGTGAAATTCCTACATTGACAACTCAAACAGAGATCAATACCCAGATTGAGATTCTCAAAAGTAGAAGTTTTATGGAAGAGATAGCTAAGAGACTACACCTGGGAGAAAGTCCCGGGGACAATATTCATCAGGTGGCAATGAGTTTAAAAAATAAAATCTCAATTAAGCTCATAAGAGATACCAGACTTATAAAAATAACTGCTTCCTCCTCTGATCCAGGAATGGCAAAAAATATTGCCGCTACTCTTTCTGAGGTGGCTGTTGAAAAAAATATAGCCTCCCAGCGCACAGAAACCATGGCCGCTCTTTCATTTATCTCCCAGCAGGTGGAAAAAGTAGGAGAGGAGCTTGGGCAAACAGAGGAAAAGTTGCGAGATTACAAGGAAGAAGAGGGTTTTATGCAACTTTCCACTGAAGCAAACCTGAAGATCCAGGATCTGGCAGACCTGGAAAGCTCCTATGAGAATAGCAAAATCTCCAGACAAGAAACACAGATAAGACTTAAAGAGGTAAGAAAACAACTTACCAGCATTGATAAAACCTGGGAGTCCTCGATTACTA
>JAUWJJ010000034.1 GCA_030607765.1 Candidatus Aerophobota bacterium | reverse complement strand
TGAACTTTGAGTATTTCTTTAATTTGTTTCTTTCCTCTTATTAATTCTCTAAATCATTCACAAAATTTGTATCCCTAAGAAAAGGTTTTCTTGAGGACACCCAAAGCTCCATAAATCTTATCTTTTAGGAAAACTTACCTGTTACAACTATATTATACCAGATGAATGCTATATTGCAAGACCTGATCCCTTTTCTTTTTGTAAATATTTAATATAATTAACAAGAAATGAGGATTCTTCTTATAAATCCCTGGGTATATGATTTTGCTGCTTATGATGAATGGATGAAGCCACTGGGACTTTTATACATTGGCGCTTTTCTGGAGAAGTTTGGCTACTGTGTTTCCTTTATTAACTGTATGGATAGACACCATCCTCTCTTAGAGAGAAAATTTGGTAAAAGGGCCTCTGTTAACAGAAAATACAATTGTGGTAAGTTCTTTGGAGAAGTAGTAGAAAAACCTGAATCACTTAAAAATGTTCCTAGGAAGTACAAAAGATATGGTATTACCCCTGATATTTTTGAGGAAGAGATAAGAAAAATTGAGCCTCCTGATATAATAGGGGTAAGCTCAGGTATGACCTATTGGTATCCTGGTGTCTTTGAGGCAGTTAAAAAAGTGAAGCTTCTTTTTCCTGGGATCCCGGTAATATTAGGTGGGATTTATGCTAGTTTATGCGCTCAGCATGCTAAAAAATTTTCTGGAGCTGACTATGTAATAGAAGGTAGAGGAGAGCTAAAGGTTTTATGAAGGAATTACAGGAGAACATTATAGATAAAGAAAAAGAGGATTCACATTAGGGGGAGAGAAATTATCTTGATGAAAAGGATGGTAGCAGCAACTTTTAAGTTGCGCAAGAGAAGACTAATGCATAAAAACGCAGGCTAAAGCCTGCGGCTACCAATTACAAAAAGAAGAAATAAGTTTTGACATTACTATAACAATCAAGGAGGAAAATTATGAGGTATAAAGGGATATCTACAATTTCAGTGCATTCAGGAGAGTACATTGATGAGGTGGTAAAAGCAGTAGTAACACCTATATTCCAGAGTTCAACCTTTTTACTTTCAGACAAGGAGTATGAGAAAATCATAGAGGGAAAAGAGAGGCAGATTAATATATATACCCGGGAGGGAAATCCCAATAGAAGAGCAGTAGAGGAGAAAATAATGGCTCTGGAAAAAGGAGAGGATGCCCTAACCTTCTCCTCAGGTATGGCCGCCGTAGCAGCAAGTCTACTTTCTATCTTAAAAAGAGGCGATCATCTTATCTCTACTTTTGACCTTTACGGGGGCAGCAGCCTTCTTTTAAAACAGGACTTTCCTCATCTTGGCATTGAAAGGACTCTGGCAAATTCCGCTAATTTAGAAGAAATAGAGGCCTCTATAAAACCTAATACTAAATTGCTTTTCTTTGAGAGTCTCTCCAATCCTCTGTTAAAAATACTGGATTTGCCCAATGTTGTAAAAATTGCCAAAAAACACAACCTCATAACTATTATTGATAATACTTTTCTCACTCCCTATAACCTCTGTCCCTTAGATTATGGAATTGACTTAGTAGTTCACAGTGCCACTAAATACCTTAACGGGCATAGTGACATCATTGCAGGAGTGGTTACAGGCAAAAAATCTTTAATTGAAGAGATATGGGGAAAAATGGTGAGACTTGGTGGAAGTATGGACCCTCATCAAGCCTTTCTTTTAGAAAGAGGGTTGAAGACGTTCTCTTTAAGGATGCAGCGTCACAATGAAAATGGCAGAACAATAGCTGAATACCTTGAAATGCATCCAAAGATAAATAAAGTGATATATCCAGGGCTAACCTCGTATCCGCAAAAAGAGCTTACCGCTTCTCTTCTCAAGAGAGGCTGCAGTGGAATGGTGAGCTTTGAGATTAAGGGAGGGGATGAAGCAGGACTTAAATTTATGAGAAATTTAAAAATTATAAGAGAGGCGACAAGTTTAGGTGGAGTAGAAAGCCTTATAAGTATGCCATTTAACACATCTCATGCTGGATTGACCAAAGAGGAAAAAGACCGAATGGGTATAAAGGAAGGCCTGGTACGCCTTTCCTGTGGAATTGAGGATGTTGAGGACCTCATCAAGGATATAGATCAAGCTATTAGTACAGTGCACTAACATAAAAATACAAAAAAGTCAGACTTTATGGCAGCTACCTTTTGAAAATATACTTGCCAAGCAACAAAGAGAAAAAGACTTCTTAGAACCTGAGGTATTTCCTTGATACTTTTTGGGTTTAATTTACAAAAGTTCATGTCCCTTGACATTTCCAATTCTAATTCACAAAGAAAGTAAAAATATCTCAGCGGGAATAAAATATAACAAACCCTTGCCAATCCTTTCCTGCCCATAAAGATCTTTTGTAATAAGGAATGCCTTGTCTTTGTTAAACTTTCTCACGAAATTCTTTAAATTACTTTTATCATTCTCACTTATTTGGTTTTTATACTTCACCTCCACAGGGATAACATTTCTATCTGAGATGACGAAATCGACCTCACCGTTTATTCTCCAGTAGTAAAGTTTCATATCGCTCCTTTTGCAAAACAAGAAAAGGTTAATACCAATGACATTTTCAAGGACAAAGCCTAAGTTATACTCCTTAACCTCATAATCTTTAAGAACGGCGTTTCTTAGACCCTGGTCTATAACAAGGAATTTTTTCTTCGCCTTCATTTGTTCCTTAATACCTGCAAATTTCAAGACCTCTGCTACAAGATAGGAAGACTTGAGAAATTCTATGTAATTAATAAGTGTTGAGCGGTCGAGCTTTACAATATCATTTATCGTCTCATATGAGAGTAGTTTACTCTGATGTGCTGCAATAAAGGCAAATACCTGTTCAAGAATTTTTGCATTCCTTACCCCAAAAACAGTTGCTATATCCTCATAAATCGCCTTCTTTGGTATATCTTCAATTAACATTGTAAACCAGCGCAGTTTTGCATCGGTCTGGTTTTTTATTTCAAACCACTCAGGAAATCCCCCTACGGTTAAATACTCCTTAAAGACATTTTTTAAATTATATTGAGCCTTTCTTACCTCAAATTCGTCAAGTTTTAGAAGCTCTTGATGTTTGATTTTGTTCATCTTTATATCAGAAAACTTTATAAATTCAAAAAAGCTCAAGGGAAACATCTCTATCTCAAAGGTCCTGCCGCGCAGAAATATATTTGCCTCTTTCTCAAGGGAAGTGCTTGATGAACCGGAAAGAACAAATTTTATATCTTTTCTTCTGTCATAGAATGCCTTTATCCACTTATACCATTCTTTAAATAAATGAACTTCGTCCAAAAATATATATCTTTTTCCTACCAAAGCAATATTTTCCAAAAAGTAATCGATAAGATCTTTTAAAACATTATCAGAACAAATAGAAAGCGTTGGGTCATCTAAGGAGTAATAAAGTATGTTTCTTGAGTTCTCACCATTTTGGATTAAATACTCAATGGTCTGTTTAAGTAAGATGCTTTTGCCAACCCTTCTTGGACCTATGATTGTACTTATCCTTGAAGTTTGTAATTCCCTTTTTACAATTTCAAATTGTTCTCGTTTCAATGGATATAACCTTGCTTCTTTAACAGAATTTGTAAACCACCATTCATTTATCTTTTCAAGTTCAGTTCCAAATCTCAAGCTATCCTTTATCATTTTATCTCCCTCAATATTGTAGATTATAACCAGCAATAATTATAGCAAAAATGCTGTTTATAGTCAAACTTCCATAAAATCTTGGACCTGGCTCTACTTTTCCTCAGTTTTTTCCTTTGTGTCCTCGTGACTTAGGCTGAACTGTTACAAAATACCACTTATAAAAACCAATGGGAAACGGATAAGACTGGAAAACATCATAATATGGGATGGGGAACGTACTGAGGGGGATGCCAATAAAACACCCAGAGAAGAAAAACAAAAAGAAGATAATAATATACCGAAAAGCAAAACTAAAATGTTTACACTATAATTCAAAAATACCAGCCCAACTATTAATACAATTATATTTATGAGAATGCCAAAGACCATTCCGGCTATAATATCTCCCAAAATAATTGTGTTGATGTTAACCGGAAAAGAAAGTAATCTTTCATAAGTTCCTGCTTGTTTTTCCCAGGGAGTAATCAGAGGGCCAACTGATGAGGCTGTAAAGAATAGGGACATTGCTAAAAGTCCAGGAAAGAATAAAGATAAATCCACTTTTCCAGAGGAGCTGACAAAACAGATACAATTTCTTATTTTTCCAATCTTTACAGGTAAACTAAGACGGTGGTCGGGAGTACCCAGTCTCTCGCTGTAGACCTCCAGAACATTCTTGTCTGAACGTCTCATGGCAAGGGATCCTGCATCCCCGTGAATAAAGGTACCACTAAAGACCCCATAGTATTATCAGTTCTATAAGGGTATCAATAAGCTTTAAATGGTTCATTAAGAGAAAGGTATTGCTCCCACTAATGGTTACCTTTTTAAACTTTATCGATGAAAAAATCTAAGGACACAATTTTTATCCACTGTAGCCACACAGATAGTCTTGTCATCTACACTGGCACCGATATATTGGCATTCCCTGCTCTACAGCTTTCTGAATTTTTTTGGAAGAAATGGTAAGATTCTATCAACAAATTATAACTAAAAAATTCGTTGGAAGTGGAAAGATAATAGGAAAATAAAAGATGTGCAGTTTAGTACCCTTTCGAAATTTCTACCTCACTTTTAATCTGAAAGTCTTTATCTCGTAATGATTCATACTAAAAGAGAACCCGCTATCTCTAAAGGAAATATCAGAGTTTTTTATAGGTCTTTCAAGTAAATCTACTTCCGCGATTTCTTTTACAGGAAAATTAAACTCAATATTTGCCTTAGTTCTTTCTCCCCTGCTCTCGTAAACCCTGAGAATAAGATCATTAGAATCTTCTGTTTTTTTCAGGCAAGTTGCTACAACATTGGAAGGGATTAAACTAAGAAAGGATTTACTTTGAGGTAAGTTACCTTTCCCTGTTGATTCTATAGGTAGAGCCATAAGGGGATGATTTAGCTCATAGCCCCTTCTCGATGTCTCAGCTTCTTTCCAATCACCTTTGTGAGGATAAATAGAATAAGTAAATGTATGTTTCCTTGTATCAGGCACAGGATCAGGTTCATAGCTTGTTCTCACCAATGTAATGCGCATGGTATTTCCTTTTACATCAAATCCATACTTTGTATCGCTCAACAAACTCACCCCATATTCACCATCGGATATATCTACCCATTGAAGAGCAGGCACTTCTCTTCCATCGGCTACCCTTTCAATGTATCCAAAGGGTATCTCAAATGTAGCCTTTGTCCTATTTAGTATAGGGGTAAAGCTTGCCTTAAGCATAGGAGCTTCTGTAGTGCAATCAGCTTTTTCCTGCCAATCTATCTTAGTTATAAAGTCAATCCTGGGAACACCTTTGTATAGACATATATCCTGAGTAATCATGGAATGGTTGAATTTATGTTTTACCCTGATTTTTTCTACTGCAGGGCCCGAGGCTATAACTTCTATCTCTGGATTTGTTATAAGATTCTTTATAGAACTAATAGGCCCTATAGCCCAGGCAGACATAGGATGGGGAAGCTCATACAATACTTGAAGGAGATTGTTCATAACAGGAGTGGCAAACTCAGTTTTCTCAGGAATGCCAACAACCTCGTTCCTTTGTCTTCTCATTACAGCTTTATAGTTTTTCTTATCATAAAGATAAGCTATAGTCCCAGATTTATCGTTGATCTCTAAAATAAAAAAATCATTTTCCAGTAGAAATGGTTTCTCTGGAGCAGTAGAATTATCTTTTACTTCACCTTCGGTAAGATAGAAGACTTTATACCCAAAGGAAGGGACACCTTGAGCTACAAATAAAAGTTTATCCTCTAATATCTGGACAGGATATACATTTCCTTTCTCATCCTTTAATATGCAAGATGCAGGTATATTCTCTGGCAACGGTAGACTCACAATATCATCTCTTTCCCAGGCAAGAGATTTAAATACAAGGATGGGCAAACCTTCCTTTTTTACATTAATATTTTTTGTAATTTTAAAAAGGCTATTAGAAATGGCTTTATCTGCTTCCTTTTCCACCTCCTCTGCTAATTTATTTGAGTATTCATAAGATGCACCGATAGCACTTCCAGGCAGTATATCATGAAATTGATTAAATAAAGTTTTCTCCCAGGCGTCGGTGAGATCTGGGTAGGAACTGCCAAGAAGTTTGGCTATTGAACCAATAACTTCCGCATCTAAAAGAAGCCTTTCACAGGTTCGATTATGCTCTTTTATGTCACCATGGGTGGTATAGCAGCCATCCCAAATAAAGTTAAGCTCATCCTTGACTACAGGAAGATTTGGCTTTTTCTTAGATATAGCTTCGAAAAATTTTTTGGTAGTGCTGAATTCAAGGTGTGGAAAAACAGCTTTTTCATTAAGTTTATTAGCAATTTCTATATCTTTCCTGGTAGGCCCTCCTCCATGATCTCCCACACCGTATACAAACATGGCCGTTTTTACCCCAAATCTTTTCTTAAAATCCCTGCTCAATTGAGCAAGCTCCTTAGGATTTATAAATGCATTATATATACTATTGAAGGCAAGAACTCTTGAGCCATCAGGACCCTCCCACCAAAACATAGGCAATCCTTTTCCGCATCTCATAAAATAATAATAGTCTATTCTGCTTTTCTTAAGTATCTGAGGTATACTCCAGGGATGACCAAATGTATCAGGTTCCCATAAAATTTCAGGTTCAATCCCAAACTTTTCCTTAGCATATCTTTTCCCATAAAGAATCTGGTGAACTATTGCCTCCCCATTTGCCATATTTAAATCCCCTTCTACCCAGGTAGAGGCAGTGACATCCCATCTTCCCTCTTTTACTCTCCTTTTTATTCTTTCAAAAATATAGGGAAATTTTTTCTCCACTATTTTGTAAGTTACCGCTTGGCTTTGAGAGAAGCAAAGTTGAGGAAATTCCTCCATTAAATGCGTTACCGTATCAAAATCCCTCTTACAGACATCCACTGTTTCCTCCCAGGGCCAAAGCCAGTTCATATCTATATGGGCGTGTCCAATGAGGTGAATTGTATACTGCTTCGCCAAGGGCTTGAGAGAAGAGAGGCTCTCCTCTATTTTATTTATCATAGCCAACAGCCTGGCCGGTTCTAAAGTTAAGATAGCTTCCGGTTCTATATCAGCAATGGCTTTTTCGCAAAGTTCATTGCCTCCGGTTAACTCTTGGGCAAACTTAAGTTCTTCTATAAAAGAGGCTAATTCAAGGATAATATTATCTACCTTGCTATAGCAAAGCTCTATAATAGGAATATTTGGTAAGCCTTCTCCGGAAAAAGCATGAACAGCAATAATATGTTCTTTTCTGGGAGAGGCACTTTTGGACACAAGGATTCTCGGCCCCCTAAAATCTGCCCAATGTTCAGCAAAAAACACCTTCTTCCCATCTATAAATACCTCTGTGGGCATAAGCATTACAGATGAGAAAATCTCCACCCTTGAACCTTGTACAGAAATTCCCTCAACACTTTCTGGAATAACTATCTTTTTTCTAAACCATGCTTCTTTTTTAGCATCCCAGGTATAAGGCAGGTTTATAAGTTTCCAGGATGTATCATCATAATTTGGTTTTTTTGCATCTTTTAATTTTTCTAATTTGAATTTCCATTCCCTCTGTTTTCTGCAATCAACAAGTGGTTGCAATCTTTTCTGTAGAGCATCAATAATTTGATTCAATTTTTGAGACATAGATACCTCTCTTTCAACTATCTCTATTTTCTCTCTCTCATCTGGCTAAAGTTACATTCTGGAGATCCCTTGGTTTCCTCTAATGCTTGAACCACAAGTTTATACTCCTTGGTCAGACAACTATCACATCTCTTAAAGACTTCGGCAATATTGAGAAATATAGGCCACTCGCCCTATATCGGCAGGCGGTGGCACCTCATCAGATGCTCCCAGAATTAGCCTGGGATAAAAAAGCTCTATTACCTTCCCCACAAAATCCTTGAATTTTTCTAAAGGATAATTTGGAAGAAACATAATAGCTGGAATTCCATCTAAAAGTATCTTCTCCCCTATAGCTTCTTTCATCTTCTCTATACTTGTATCTCCCTGAGGAAGAGGAGTTAGTGCCTCCAGACCATCAAAAGGTAAATCTTCAAGGTATTTAAGTAAAGGCTTAAAACTTCCATCAATATGAATATGGGTATATATGCCAGCTTCATGCAGTTGCTCTGCTCTCTTTTCGTAAAAGGGAATGCAATACTTTTCAAAACAATTAGGAGAAATTATATTGGCATCCACATTTTCCCCAAAGTTTATTATTTTCACCTTTCCATAAGAAACTATGCCTTCGCAAAGAGCCTCATAAGAATTATCAATTGCCTTCATTAGCTTTTCCACTCTTTTGGGGATATCAGCCAGAGCATATATCAAGCCTTCTGTGCCCATCCAATACAAAGAAAGATTCTGATAAGGACTTCGAGGGGAAAAAAATTGGGGTTCACCT
>JAUWJJ010000139.1 GCA_030607765.1 Candidatus Aerophobota bacterium | reverse complement strand
GTAGTTTCGAGGCCTGCCCTGGGAGCCAACTTACCTCAATATGGAACTTTTACACTGTCTTCTATTCGTTTGCTTGGAACCAAACGACCCATCAAAATCTTACTTTTTGTACGATTAAGCACCGCCTACCTCGAGTTATTCCTAATTTATAGACTAAACTAAACATGAATTTTAATCTAAGAAAGAAAAAGATTTAGGTTAAACTGCTATTTAATTTAACTCCCTTCTTTTGATTTGACTTTTATCACTTTCCTGAAGTAGTCAAATCTTCTCAATTCTTTAGGTCTAATGTATGCAGTATCATTATAGCCAATTTTATTTTAAACTTGACTTTCATCTAAAAGAAATATAACCTTTAATAGTGAAATAGCATTATTGCCAAGTATATCGTTGTCTATGAATTATTGTATTTTGCAGTGCCAAATCATGGAAAAACATTTAAGGTCTGTCTAAGTATTGACCTTAAAAAGTTTGATGTAAATAAGTATGAGGATTTCCTAAAGGTTCTTATGCTAAAAAGGGAAATATCAAAAATAGGTAATACTTTATTATCTGGAAGGCCTGGGAAGGTTAAGGAAACCAAAACTAAAAAATTTGAGCAAGGAAAATGTGCTCTAAATAAGGAGGTTATCAATGTTTGATTCACAAAGTGGTATCTTGGGATACGTATTGGCACTTATTTTTGGGATTATAATTTTTATTTTCCCGGACATCGTCAGTTATTTAATAGCTTTATTCTTGGTCATCTTCGGAGCGGTTGGAATTACACAGTGGATGAAAAGATAGATTCGGGAAGGGGATAGTCAGGCAAAACAAAAAGTTTCCTCGAATCATACCTTTTGTTTAACATTTAAGATGAGTTCATTAATCTAACTTCATCAAAGGAGAATAAAAAATGCAAGTAGGCCCTGTAGTTTCCTTCCATCTTTTAGTCATTTTCTGGGTAATAAGGGTAGTGATAATTACTTTTTTCTGTTCCTTTCTTGGCTGGCTTGGGATCCGAATATTAGATGTTCTCACCCCCACCATTCACCAAAGGAAGATAATAGGAGAAAACCCCATCTCCATAGCTTTTTTTATCGCTGGGTTTATTATCTTCCTGGGTTGTATAATTCACGGGGTCTCAACTTCTCCCATAGCCATAGGACGATCATTACTGGCCAGTTTAATAGATTTTAATCAGCTTGAGCTACTCACTATAAATTTTTTTGTGAGTCTTTTGGTAGCGGTAGCTCTTTTTAATATATTTAACAAATTAACTCCAAAGATTCGATTTTTTGCCATTAAAGACAACTCTATTGCGGTAGGTATCTACGTTTTTAGTTATTTTGTTTTTCTGGGAATTGTTTTACACGCGGCTTTAACTATGTCTTTATAATTTATAACAAAATGCAAAGAAAAATAATACTAATAGGATTTGTTTTTCTAAGTTGGCTAATAGCTGCCCAGGGATGTAGTTCTCAATTTTATAAAAAAAATGGTGAGGTCTATGATTCCTGGGGAATCTGTAGAACAAGAGCTCAAGGGGAGGATGGTTATTTTCAAATTATGCCTAGCGGCTTTCGCCCTGTCATAGTTTCTGAGAGTCTTGGAAAGAGTGATAGTTTGGCCTGTAAGTGGGGGAAGGAACTCTTAGATAAGTTCCCAGGGAATGATTACAGGGCAAGGAAAATATTTGAATTTGTCAAAAACAAAGTGGGCTACATTCATGACATCGAACAGTTTGGATACCAGGAATTTGCTCAAAATGCAGATGAGTTAGCTCATAGTATCCAGGAAGGATCTGCAAGAGGAGATTGTGAGGATTATGCCATATTACTGGCTACTTTATATAAGATGGCTGGTTATCGATCAGCAGTAGCCCTTATTCCTGGGCACGCAGCTGCCCTTGTTTATCTTCCGGGATACAGAAAATCAAATGTGTCTATGGAACTTGGCGGTGAGGAGGGATGGATCTGGGCAGAGGCAACCGGCAAAAATAACTATCTTGGATGGACACCACCCAGGGTTTTAACCAGTTCGGTGGTTGCTTATGAAATAAAGGAAGCGGAGGAGATATCTTTGGTATCAGAACCCGGTGGAGAACTAATAAAACTGAAAAGGAAAGCTCAGAGGATCCCACCTTTTCTCTCTTTTTTATTTATCATATTGATGTTCCCTATCCTGGTTAGGTTTTTAAGGTCATCACTGTTCAGGTAAACCCTGTTAGATAGAGAAGCTTATCTAACAGGGTAAAGTAAAGAATAGAAAATAGTGATTGGGTAAACCTGTAAAGTACCATAAACATTAAATTTTGCATTGAGAATGTGGAAGTTTGGAGATACTATGATTTTTTTATCGATTATCTTTAGCGTAACTGGTGGATTAGCACTATTTCTCTATGGATTGCACCTATTAAGCAGGGGATTGCAAAAATCAGCAGGTGATAGAGTTAGAGTAATATTAGAAAAGCTTACTAATAGACCAATTAAAGCCGTTTTTGTTGGATTATTCATCACAGTTATGGTCCAGAGTTCTTCCGTGACAACTATCACATTAGTTGGTTTGATTAATTCCGGTTTGATGAGTTTGGGACAAGCTGTTGGTGTTATCTTAGGTACAAATATTGGTACAACTGTTACCGCACAGATAATCTCATTTAAAGTTGGGACTATGTTTTTCCCTTTAATAGCATTAGGATTTTTTCTTTTCTTTTTCAGTAAAAAGGAGAAATATAAAAATATTGGGCAGAGCATCCTGGGCTTTGGAATTCTTTTCCTGGGTATGCATACTATGTCATCAGGAGTAAGCCCATTAAGAGATAGTACATTTTTTATCAATACTCTTGTCAATTTTGGCAAGGTCCCTGTTCTGGGAATAATTGCAGGTGCTGTTTTTACAGGAATAATACAGAGCTCTTCTGCTACTACCGGGTTAGTTATAGCAATGGGTATGGAGGGGATTATTGGTTTAAACTCTGCAATCCCTATAATCTTAGGAGCAAACATCGGGACTTGTATCACAGTATTGATTGCATCCATCGGTTCCTCACTTTCTGCAAAAAGGGCAGCGATATCCCATTTTATATTTAACGTAATTGGTGTACTTTTGTTTTTCCCTTTTCTTAAACAGCTTACACAGATTGCTTCTTTAACATCGCCTGACCTGCCAAGACAAATTGCCAATGCTCACACAATTTTCAACACTACTATGACTGTTATTATGCTTCCAGCTATAGGTTTGTTAGTTATTCTGGTAAAGAAAATTCTTCCCGGTGAAGAGATAAGCATTGATGAAGGGATAACGCACCTGGATGAAAAACTCTTAAATACACCATCGATAGCCATAGGGCAGGCAAAAAAAGAAACTATACGAATGGCAAATATTGTGATAAAAATGCTACAGAACAGTGAGAAGGCTTTATTTACAGGGGAGAAAAGATTTATTCTCCCTGTTTTTAAAAATGAGGAATCTGTTGATGAGTTAGATAATCTCATAGAGGAATATCTTGCAAAAATATCCAGACAGCCTCTATCTAAAAAACAAGCAGGAGAGATAGCTATCCTGATGCATTCTATATCAGATATAGAAAGAGTAGCAGACCATGCCCATAACATTGCAGAGTTAACAGAACACATGAAAAAAGAGAAGCTTAACTTCTCAAAAACTGCGATGAAAGAGCTAAAAGAGATTTTTGATGTTACAAAGGAAAGTTATATCAATGCAGTAAGTGTACTGGATGAAAAAGATGAGAAATTGGGAAGGAGAGTTTTGGATTTAGAAGTGAATGTTGACCGCATGGAAAGGGAATTGGAAGAAAAACATTTTCAGAGACTGAGAAAAGGGATCTGTAAGCCTGAGGCTGGTCCGTTTTATTTGGATACCGTAAGAAACCTTGAGAGAATATCTGACCACGCTCATAATATTGCCTACGCAATATTGATTGGCTTTTGATTTAATTAGATGATGCTCCTTTCTTTGATGTGCCAGTTTTTCTAAAATTTAGCTAACATCCCCTTTTTCCAATGTCTCCTCGATAATACATACCTTCAAAGTATATCTTTTTAACACCTCTGTAAGCTTGCCGGGTCGATTCTTTAAGATTCTTGCCCAGAGCAGTTATCCCAACTACTCTTCCTCCACTGGTAAGCAAGTTACCATCCTCTTTTCTGACACCTGCATAAAAGGCAAAGGTATTTTTAAATTTAACTAAATCTTTTAATCCTTTTATTAATTTGCCTTTTTCATATTTATCCGGGTATCCTTTAGAAGCTTAAATAACACAGGTAGCTGCCTGATATCGCCAGCTCAAGGTTACCTTATCTAAATTTCCATCAGATGTAGCTAAAAGCACCTCGAGCAAATCATTATAAAGACGGGGAAGGGTAACTTGAGTTTCTGGGTCTCCAAATCGAGCATTAAACTCTAAAACCTTAGGTTCTCCAGCTCTAATCAGTAAACCAACATAAAGAACTCCCCTATAAG
>JAUWJJ010000110.1 GCA_030607765.1 Candidatus Aerophobota bacterium | reverse complement strand
TTAAAAATTTTATAAAAAATATACAAGGAGGAAAAAATGAGAACAGGGCGATGGATAGTAAAGTTCTCAATAATAACAATGGTTTTGAGCGTGAGTATAATATATACTGGAGCCATTAATGCTCAAAAGAGAGTGGTAACATTCAACTCTTTTCATAGCGACCTTGTCCCTCGGCGAGTAATGACTGAAGTAGTAAAGCTTTTTGAACAGAAACATCCAGATATTCGAGTGGATATGAGTACTACGGCTCACGAGGATTTTAAAAATGCGATAAGACTATGGCTCACCTCGAATGCTCCTCCCGATGTATTTACATGGTTTGCCGGAGAAAGAGCGAAATTTTTCGTGGATAACAGACTTATTATGGATATAACAGACCTTTGGCAGGACAATAAATACGACACCTTGTTTCCCAGGGCATTCAAAAGCTTGAGTGTATTCAATGGAAAGGCTTCCTTTATTCCTCAGAGTTGGCATTGATGGGGGATATGGTACAGAAAGTCGATATTTTCCCAATACGGTGTGATTGCTCCCAGAACCTGGAATGAATTTCTTAATGTTTGCGAAAAATTTAAGGGAAATGGAATTACCCCGATTACTATAGGAACCAAATATCGATGGCCTGCTGCAGGGTGGTTTGATTACCTAAATTTACGAGTTAATGGACGAGACTTTCATATGGGGTTAATGGCTGGCGAGGAAAAATACACCGATCCCCGTCTGCATAAAGTATTCCAGATATGGAAGGAATTAATAGATAAGAAATATTTCTTAGAGGACGCAGCTGCCTATAGCTGGCAGGAAGCAGTTTTATTCCTGCTGAATGGAAAAGCTGCTATGTACTTAATGGGTAAATTCATCACCGATGTAATACCTGAGGAAACCCAGGACGATATAGACTTTTTCCAATTTCCCATAATCGATCCCTCTGTTCCTATAGTGGAGGATGCGCCTATGGACGGCTTTATGGCCTCTAACAAGGCACTACATCCAGAGACGGCCAGGATATTTATGGATTTTCAGACCTCCAGAGAAGCGCAGGAACTATTCAATTTAAAATCAGGGCGGGTAGCGGCAAATATGCAAATTCCCGGTGAACTTTATCCCCCTATAGCTCGTAAGGGTATAGAAATGATAAAGAAGGCCGATAGTGTAACACAATTTTATGATCGCGATACTACTCCGCCAATGGCTGACAGAGGTCTAAATGCCTTTGTTGAATTCATGGCACGACCACAAACTTATAAGCAGATACTGACCAGACTTGATGCAGTTAGAAAAGAAATATTCAAAAAGTAAATCACCTTAAGATAGAGAAGATAAAAAAACTTCCCTGCTTGCTTTATTTCATCAATTTCGACAATCTGGAACTTTGAGAGTTGATATAATCATTGATTAAGGCTCAAAGGATATGAATAATGTCAAGAATGAAAAAGTTAACTCCTTATTTGTTTTTACTCCCTCCCCTTCTCCTTTATATTATCTGGATTATCGGTCCTACCATTTATTCCTTCTATCTTAGCTTTACAAATTGGAATGGAATTTCTCTGGATATGGATTTCATAGGCTTAAAAAATTATAAGAAGCTCTTTGTTGATCCTGTGTTTCATATATGTTTGGTGAATAACCTCAAGTGGATTGGTATCTTTCTTACTCTTCCAGTAATTATTGGCCTTGTTTTAGCCATATTTCTGAACAGTAATATCAAGAGGAGCCAAATTTTCAAGACGATATTTTATCTGCCTATGGCTATCTCCCTGGTAGCGATAAATTTGATGTGGTCATGGATTTATAATCCCGCCTACGGCATATTAAATGTCACGCTTAGAAATATAGGGCTGGGGTTTTTAGCCCAAGGGTGGCTTAGTAACCCTGATCTTGTATTATATTCTATCATAGTAGCAGCGTCTTGGCCTCAAACGGGCTATATACTAATACTGTTTACTGCTGGTTTAAATAATATCCCCCCTAACCTTATAGATGCAGCAAAAGTGGATGGTGCTTCCTTCTGGGAGATTTTTAAAAATATCATCCTTCCGCTCCTCAAGCCAACAACTGTAATTGTAATTATTGTAACCGTGATAGGGTCTCTAAGAGTATTTGATATAGTTTATACTATGACCAGGGGAGGTCCTTTTAATTCCTCCAATGTACTGGCTAACTTTATGTACATTGAATCCTTCAGTAATTATCGCATGGGTTACGGAGCGGCGATAGCGGTGATATTATTTTTAATCAGCTTTATGTTCATAATTATATACTTGCGAAGGTTTTTAAAAACAGAAATAGAATATTAGGAAAGAGTTATGACTAAAAAATTCATTTTATATACGATATTAATTATATTGGTATTTTTATGGATGATTCCCCTCTACAGCACAATTATTACTTCCTTAAAAAAATTGGATGAAATAATGAAGACAGGCTTCTGGGCATTTCCAAAGCACGCTTCTTTACATAACTTTTATGAGGCTTTAACAGAAGGCAATATGAACCGCTACCTCATAAATAGCTTTATTATTACCATAACCTCAGTGATGGGTGTTTTATTTATGTCTTCCCTGGGAGCCAATGCCTTAGCCAGATATAACTTTAAGGGAAATCACCTAATATTATTTACATTCTTAGGCTTCAATATGCTGCCTCCCCAGATGCTTTTAATTCCAGTATTCAGACTCACCAATTTGTTAAAAATATATGATACTTACCTATCTTTGATTCTCTTTCACATTTCATTCCAAACAGGCTTTGGTGTTTTTTTCTTAAGAAATTTTATGAAAACAATACCTTCTGAAATCTCGGATGCTGCCCGAACGGATGGAGCTTCAGAATTCGGAATCTACTGGAGAGTAATTCTCCCTCTTACTGTTCCCTCCTTAGCTGCTTTAGGGACACTGAACTTCACCTGGATATGGAACGATTATCTATGGGCAATCGTCCTGTTAAGGAACGACAATTTAAAACCTGTAACAGCAGGACTTGCAAGCCTTCAGGGACAATATGCTAGTTCCTGGGGGATGCAGAATGCAGCTGCACTAATAGCTGTTGCCCCCACCATAATAGTCTTTCTATTCCTGCAAAAGTACTTTATCAAGGGATTAACCCTGGGAGCTTTAAAATAATTAAGGTTTATAACCCGGGATTGGGAGAATTGTAACAGGTAAGTTTTCCTAAAAAATATGAGAGCACACATCCGTCATTGCAAGCTGTAGCTTGCCGATTTATCGGCTGTTTTGATGTCCCTGTAGCTTGCCGATTTATCGGCGTATTAAATTCGCCCAATGAATTGGGCAACTACAATTGCCACAGAAAACAAGAATTTTAGAAAAGCTAAACTGTTACGGGAAAAATTATGTCACCCATAGGGATATTTGCAATCTGGCTCGTTTTTTCACTACTTCTCAACAGCCATACAAGCCATATTGGCATCTCTCGTTTACCTCTACCCAATACCAGCTCTCAGATGAAAAGTCCTGGATACTGGATAGGTAAAATACCTGATCCGGATCAAATAATTCTTAAACCTTGGAAAATTGAAAAGTTCAATGAGGACAATTTCTCCCGAATGTTGTTCCTAACCAAGGTACTGGAGATACCCGAGGAAATTCCAGGTAGTAAAATAAGGGATATGATAAAAAATGATTTAACTCAAATTCAAGAAAAAGAGCGGTACGATAAGAGAAATCGACTTCTGGAGGAAAGTTTTTACCAGGAAATTCAAAAAAACCTTAATCAGGAAGCAATAGAAGATAAAGTTAAGGTAAGATTTGGACTACTGGTGAGAAGAACCAATATTAGAGCACTTCCCACAGATCAGTTGGGGATGAGCGAACCCGGAGATTATGAGTTTAATATGTTTCAATCTACAGCTATCAAATCTAACAAACCAATTGCTCTTCTTAACATAAGTAAAGATGGACAGTGGGGATATATAAAATTCTGCTTTTACTGGGGATGGGTTCATCTTAATGATATAGCTATTGCTAAGGATAAAAAGGAAATTGTAGATTATTTAAATCGGAACTCTTTTTTAGTAGTTACAGGGAACTTTATCGACATTTACCAAGATGCAAAATGCACAAAATTTAGACAAAGAGCCCAGATGGGTACTGCCATCCCTCTTTTAAGTGAAGAAGGAAATAGCTATAAAGTCCTTTTACCAGAAAGAAATGAGCAAGGATACTTCAGGTTTACCCAGGCTTATATCAGAAAAGAGGAAGATGTTCACTTGGGCTATCTTTCCTATACCCAAAGAAATGTCATTACTCAAGCTTTCAAGATGCTTAACGCTCCTTATGGATGGGGAGGAATGATGGAAGAACGAGATTGCTCCAGATTTATTTTAGATATTTTTTCAACCTTTGGTATAGTGTTACCCAGAAATTCTTCTCAGCAGGCCAAAATAGGGCAAAAAATTGCTATCTTCAGTAAAAATACCTCCATAGAGGAAAGAAAAAAAGCACTGGATAAAGCAATACCGGGGATGACAATATTACAGTTACCTGGACATATTATGCTATATTTAGGGAAAGAAGATGGAAAATACTATGTAATTCATGATATTTGGGCTTACAGACAGCCGGAGCTCTTCTTTGATCGGATTAAGTATTTGGGTAAAGTGGTAGTATCTGATTTAAGTTTAGGAGAAAGATCGGAAAAAGGTTCTCTTCTGGAAAGACTAAGAGCAGTAAAAAGCATAAATTGGGGAGAGGAGTTATAGATATAAGCAAGATATATTGAGTTGGCCCGAGGAGCAAGTTTATTTCGTTAGATAGCAAGCATCTAACGGGGTTTAATTACCTTTTTTAAATAAGGAGCATTTTTATGGCTTATAAAGGTTATAGTAACCGATTCCCTGTGAGGAAACTTAACCGAAAAGCTGTGTTTAAAAAAAGAAAACTTCGCCAGGTTCCTCAACCGAGAACTGCTGGGAGAGGCTCTAAAGGAATTTCTCGAAAATCTTATGGAAAATGAAAAAACCCATTCTTGGTTTTATCTCCTCCTTTATAGAAAGTATTTTACACTATGTGCTCACATTTAAGAGAAGAAATTGATGCTTTTCTGGCTAAATAAATAGGGTGACTATCCCCTCTTAACAAGTAGACAAGAATTATTTCATGTATTATAATAATGATATATTATATAGTATAGTAG
>JAUWJJ010000002.1 GCA_030607765.1 Candidatus Aerophobota bacterium | reverse complement strand
GAGATTAAATCTATTTCAGACCCTCTTGATGTAAAATGGTTGGGGTTAGGAATTCAGCCTGTTAGCCATCTGGAAGATATACAGTGGGTGCCCAAAAATAGGTACCAAATTATGACTCCGCACATGGCCAAGCGCGGAAAACTTTCTCATCATATGATGAAAATGACCGCGTCAATTCAGGCAAATTTAGATTACTCCAACGAGGAGGATTTTGCCAAGAAAATGCGAACTGGCCTGGTCCTGGTTCCTATCGTAACTGCCATTTTTGCCAACTCTCCCATCTCCGAGGGTAAGATAAACGGTTTTTTAAGCGAAAGAGCTCACATATGGAATTATACAGATCCTGCTCGCTGTGGTTTGATTGGAGAGAAGTTTTTTTTCCAGCCACGATTTTCCTCTTACGTGGACTATGCACTGGAAGTTCCCATGCTCTTCATAATAAGAGACAATCGGTGGATTGAAGTCAAAAATACTACTTTCTCTGTGGACTTAAAGAATGGATATCAAGGTTACAGGGCTACCTGGGATGATTGGAAGCTTCACCTTTCCACCATTTTCACTGAAGTACGAGCTAAGAATTATATAGAGTTAAGATGCACTGACTGCCAGAGAATGTCACTTGCCCTTGCTGTTGTTGCTCTATGGAAGGGGATCCTGTATAACAAAGAGGCCTGCGGAGCCGCCTGGTCCTTGATGAGAACTTTCTCATGGGAGGAGCGGTGTCAATTTTACTTTACTGTTCCTCGTAAAGGTTTAAAAACTAAGCTGAGAGGGGTAAGATTACTTGATTTTGCCAAAGAACTTTTAAAAATAAGCTATTCTGGTTTGAAAGATCAGCGACGACTCAATCATAAGGGAGAAGATGAGGGTATCTACCTTGAACCTATTATGGAGCTTATTATAGAAGATGAAATTTGTCCAGCAGAAATAATAATTAAAAACTGGAATGGTAGCTGGCATAAGTGTATCAATAAATTAATTGAGTACAGCTCCTATTAAATGTTTCTCTTTATATCGCTTCAACTCTTTTGATCTGAGGAATTTTAGATTTAATGGTACGTTCAACTTAAAATATGGGGCCAGGTCTTCCTCCTACTTTCTGATATGCCTCTGCCATCATTTGATAATCTTCCCACATATTTTTCATCCTATCCTTATCTCTCTCATCCTTATTGTTTTACTCATCTTCAATTTATCTATCAAATATTCACAAGCTCTGAACGCATCTTTTCTGTGTTTTGCACCAATCAAAACAATAAGAATATTATCACCAATTTTCAATAAACCTCTATGAATTATAATCTCAACTTTTTCTATGTCAAAATCCTCCAAAGCCTCTTTCTTCAAATCCTCGATTTCTTCTGCCGTCTCATCGCTTACATCTACTCTCATCCCTTTTATTTTATTATCTTTATCCTTTACCAGCCCAAGATAGGAGACAATAGCACCTATCCTGGGATCATTTAACTTTTTTATAAACTCCTCAATTGAAAAATCTGTCTCTATAATTATGCTACTCAAAATATGTCCTCCCCCTTTTATTTAAATTTAGGACACTTAAGGCATTTATTTTCATACTCAGTAGAAGATAATCCTTCACGGTGATCCCTTCAAAGCGAGCTGGTTCTTGCCAGGCAAGAGTAATTCCTAACTTTGCTCTTTGCCAGATAGATAGATTAGCAATCTCCTGTCCTTTAAAGATAATTTCTCCCTCATCTGGTTTATAGCCATTACAGCCCATTATGGAATAAGCCAGACTACTCTTACCTGCTCCATTAGGACCTAAAATACTGTAAATCTCTCCAGCTTTGACTGTGAAGTCTATACTTCTTAAGATTATTTTAGCGTCCCTTTTTAGGGTCAAATTCTGTATTTTGAGCATATTAAATCCTCATATACCTACTCTCTATTTTAAAGTAACAGTAAAAGTAATCCAAAATAAACTCGTATCACACATTTAAAATATTTTTAACTTTTTCCTCAAGGATTTTTCTGGGAACTGCTCCCACTACCTGATCTACAATATTTCCATTTTTGAAGAATAAGATTGTGGGTATTCCCATGATGCGATATTTGCCAGCAATTGAAGAATTTTCATCCACATTTAACTTTCCCACTTTAATCTTCCCTTCATACTCATTGGAAAATTCCTCCACAATTGGGGAAACCATTCTACAGGGCGCACACCAGGTAGCCCAAAAGTCTATCATTACCGGGATATCTGATTTAATTACTTCTTCTTCCCAGTTAGATTCACTCAAAGTAACTTCAGCCATTTTCTCCTCCACTATATTTTATATTTCTTTACTAGTATAGCGTTTCACAAACAATCTTACAACGATTTATCATTGCAAGCCTGCTGAAAGCAGGCGTGAGATTGCAGGGGGATTTCATCCCTCGCAATGACACGGGGTTTACTGAGTATTTACTCCTCCAAAAAGTAAGGATGAAAGCAAATTAGAAGTAAGGTAAGATTTTCTGATAAACTAATTTTCCCTCTACAAATGTCATTAAACATTCAAAGTTAGAGCTAAGCACTGCTATATCAGCTTTCTTTCCTACCTCAAGACTGCCTGTCTTCCCATCCAGTCCAATTACCTTAGCTGGATTAAGAGAAGTTATCCGAGAGGCTTGGGGAAGTGACAATCCACATTTTTTAACTAAATTCTTTAGAGCATGGTTCATAGTTAAGATGCTTCCCACAATAACTCTCTTATTCTCTACTAACCTTGCTACATCTCCTTTTTTAGTATAAAACTTCCGACCATCGGACATCTCATAGATCCCCTCTGACAAACCTGTTCCTACCATAGAATCAGTTATGGCTACAACATTTCCTAACCCCATAGCTTTAATAGCTAAGCAAATCATTATGGGATGAACATGAATCCCATCACAGTTAACCTCCGCCGTTAAACCATCCATAACCAAACAAATATCTGTTAGAGCAGGCTCTCTTACTCCCAACTCTCTTTTTTTCTGAGGGGGGAAGGCATTATAAAAATGACATATATGAGTTAGCCCAGCCTCCATAGCTTCTTTTAGCTCATCTTCTGTAGCCATAGAATGGCCAATAGAGACCACCGTTCCATTTTTGCAAAGAGATTTAATCAAATCAATTGAACCTGATAGCTCCGGAGAAAGGGTCATCATCTTTAAATATTTACCACCAATCCTTATTAACTCCTGATATTCCTTCGGCTCGGGGAGACGAAGGTACCTCTCATCCATACCTCCTTTCATAGCCGGGTTAATATAAGGACCTTCTAAATGAGCTCCTAAAATCTTTGCACCCTTTTTGCATCTTTTTAAAACAGCTTCCTTAACATCTTGAAGAAACTTAATATACTCCTTATGAGTAGCACAGGCTAAAGTGGGAATAAATCCTGTGGTTCCATAGCGAGGTTCCAGACAAGATATACCAATGATATTTTCCTTTCCCTTTGGACCATGTTTTCCCAATCCATGCATATGAATATCAATAAATCCGGGAACAATCACTGATCCGGGAATATCAAAAGTTCTAACTGAAGGAAAAGATTTTTCTGCCTTACCTATTTTTAGTATCCTATCTTTATCTAAAGCTATTTCCCCTTGGTCAATTATACCATCTGGAGTAACCACTTTTCCTCTAATAATAAACATCTATCCTCTTGGTGGCTGAACTGTTACTATATTTTACTATTTTTTTCTATTTCGTCAAGCATTCACCTCCATAGACAAACGGAGCTCCTTATATTTTCCTTAAAATTACGTTCTGCTACTACAAGAAACTTTTGGAGGTGGAAAGGACTTCTGCACCACTCCTGGTCACGAGTACATCTTCTTCCACTCTAACTCCCCCAACTCTAGGAAGGTAAATCCCTGGCTCAATTGTAAATACCATACCCTCTTTCAGCTCTTGATTATTTCCAGGTATAATTAAGGGAGACTCAAAATGCCCCAGTCCTATTCCATGACCAGTATGGTGAGGAAAGTATTTTCCATAGCCTGCTTTTTCAATAAAGGTACGAACCACCTTGTCAAGGACACACGCTTTTATTCCAGGTTGGATCTCTTCTATTCCTTCTTGCAAAGCTGCTAAGACTATTTTTAGCATTTCCTTCTGTCTCTTAGAAGGTCTTCCTAATACCGAAGTTGTTGTGGTATCACCCCAGTATCCTCCAACTTCAGGTGAAAGATCAGTTATAACTAAGTCTCCTATTTCTATTTTCTTGAGGCTCGGTTTTCCTCCCATCAGTTCAGTCCGGGAACCCGAGATCAAGTCCGCTCTAAGTTTTATAGGCTCACCTACAGAAGCCTCCATTTCTGATTTAATCTTTATATACAATTCTAACTCGCTAATTGATTCTCTAAGATTTTCTTTTACCACCTTCTGACCCAGATCCGCTATTTTCACTGCCTTTTTAATAAGTCCGAGTTCTTCGGCACTTTTTATTACTCTCATCTGCATCAAAACACAGGAAATATCATTAAGTTCAGTATTCGGAAATTCTCTTACTATCTCATCAGCAAAATTATAGGTAAAATTGAGTCCCTCTATCCCTATAATATTTCTTTTCTTCAGAAATCTTTTGAGTACATCTTTGATTACTTTAAGGAAATTCAAGGAAACGTCTATCCTTTGTCTGATACTATAATCTAAATAAATCTTAATCTCTGGGAAAGTTCTCTTCCCATTTAGGCAACCCAATTCGCTCTCTGAAATAACCAGGACCTTTGTTCCATCTTTTGGAATGAGAAGAGCACAAGGATAATCAACATTGGGTAAATAACCACTAAGATAAAAAATGTGCTGAGGACTTGTAATAATGGTGCAATTCAAGTTCTTCTCAGCCAGATACTCTTGAATTCTCCTTTCTCTTTTCTCATAGATTTCCATATCTTGCCTCCTTGCTATGATTTACTGTTAAGTTCGGGGCGGAACCTGCTGGCTTAGAAGGCCACCATCAATAATAATAGTATGCCCGGTGACATAAGAAGATTCATTAGTGGCCAAGAATATTGCTGCTCCTACACATTCTTCTACTTCACCAAATCTCTCCAGGGGAATATTCTTGCGATAATACTCTTTAAACGATGGGTCGACAAAAAAATCAACGTCTATTTCCGTTTTTATTACACCTGGAGCAAGACCATTAACATTTATCCCATATGGAGCAAGCTCAATAGCCAGGGACTGAGTTAACATATTCACTCCACCTTTAGAAGCATTATAGTGGGCAGTATTAGCTTCAGCTATTTCACCATTCGTTGAGGATACGTTGATTATTTTCCCCTTAATTTTATTCTTAATCATCAACCTGGCTACTCTCTGGCTACAGAAAAAAACTCCTTTAAGATTAACTTCCAGAGTTCTATCCCAGGTTTCCTCAGTTATCTTATCAAAAGGCTCGATATAGGAAACTCCAGCATTGTTAACCAGGATATCAATTCTTCCAAATTCAGCCCAGGACCTATCCACCAGTCTTTCTATATCTGGCAGTTTGCCTAAGTCAACTTGAAAGGCCATGGATTTTCTTGACATCTCTTTAATCTTAGAAACCACTTCCTGGGCTGCTTTTTTATTTTTAACATAGTTTACAATCACATCTGCTCCTTCTTTTGCAAATCCTAAAGCAATGGCTCTGCCAATCCCTCTTGAGCTACCGGTCACTAAGGCTACTTTTTGTTGAAGTCTCATCTTTAATAACATCTCCTTTGAGGATTATTGGGACTTTCCTCTTGCTTCAATATTCCACACTTCCTTTACCTCATTTTCCCTTATACAGTAAAATTTATCATAGAGATTAACCGTAGTGCAAATATGAGAAGGAATAAACTCTATTTTATCTCCCACTCTTATTTTTAAATTGGGAACCTTTAATTCCAGACATATATGTTCCTCATGGAACTCTAAGGGTTTAAAAAGGTCCCTTTGTTTAGGATAAGGAATACCCTGATCAGTACTTATGGTCTTAAGGCCTGCATCTACTACTATTCTTTCTGCAGTAGGCCTTCCGATGACCGTGGCATATACTGTAACTGCACAGTGGAATTTTGAACCAACGTTCTCATATTCTTGATATGAAGAATCCATCAAGCAATAAGAACCAACCTGAACTTCGGTTATTCCTGGATATTCACCTGTCGTATCAAAAGTCCCTGTTCCACCTGCGCTAACTATCTCCACTCTTATTCCTGAATTTTCCAGCAGTTTAGCTGTATTAACCAGTAACTTATTTGCAGACTGAGTTTTTTGTCTTCTCTCTTCAGTATTTTTAATAGCAATGGCATGCCCTTCGTAGCCCATTACCCCTTTGAAAATTAAACCTTTTTGCTTAATAATTCTCTTTGCTAATTCAAGAGTCTCTTGGCCCGGAAGAGTGCCACAACGTTTCATTCCAACATCTACTTCAATTATCACGTTCAGCTTGATACCTTTTTTCTCAGCAGATAAGGAGAGGTTCTGAACATTTTCAAGGTCAGCTACTGCTACAATCACATCTGAACGCCTGGCAAGTTCTATCAACCTCTTAACCTTTTGCTCACCAACAATTTGATTAGCAATAAGAATATCACGGATCTGGTAATTTGCCATCACCTCTGCTTCTCCCAGTTTTGCACAGGTAATTCCTTTTGCTCCTGCTTCAATTTGTTTTTTGGCGATTATAGGAGTTTTGTGCGTTTTCACATGAGGACGTAGATTTGCTTTTATTCCTTCAAAGTAGCGAGTCATTTGAAGAATATTTTCCTCAAATAAGTCTAAATTTAATAACAAAGCTGGCGTATCAATCTTCTCTTTCTTCACTTTAGCTAACTCCAATTTAGATGAGTCTAATATTCTTACCCACTTCTTCCAGAACTCCCAGACAGAAGTCAAGATCTTCTATACTATGAGAAGCAGTGATAATAATCCTTATTCTTGATTTTTCCTCAGAAACCGTGGGATAACTAACTCCCTGGGCAAATATCCCTTCCTCAAATAAGCGAGTGCTTAGTTGCGTAGCCAGTGAGGCTTTTCCAGTAATGATGGGAATAATAGGACTCTCACTTTCTCCAGTATTAAAGCCTAAGTCGCTTAACCTATTTTTAAAATAATTTACATTGCTCCATAAGTTATCTATAAGTTCTGGTTCCTCTTCAAGTATTTCCAGGGCCGCAAGAGCAGTAGCAGCAATCAAAGGGGGATAAGAAGTGCTGAAAAGAAAAGGACGAGCCTTGTGAATTAAGAATTCTCTTAAAGTTTTGCTTCCACAGATGAACCCTCCTAAAGACCCAAGGGCTTTGGAAAAGGTCCCCATTTGAATATCAATCTTCCCCTGTAAATTAAAGTGGTCTATAGTCCCCCTCCCATTTTCTCCAAAAACTCCTGTAGCATGAGAATCATCAATTAAAGTAATTGCTCTAAACTCTTTAGCTAACTCAGCAATTTTAGGAAGGGGAGCGATATCTCCATCCATGCTAAATATACTATCAGTGGCTATAAGTTTTCGGCGAGAATTTTGAGATTCTTTTAAAAATTTCCTGAGAGCATTCATATCCTTATGAGGATAGACCTTTACTTGTACTCTGGAAAGACGGCAGCCATCAATAATGGAAGCATGGGATAGCTCGTCGCTAAAGATTGTATCTTCCCTTCCCACAAGAGCCTGAATTGTCCCCAGATTGGCCATATATCCGGTCTGGAAAGTAAGAGAAGTTTCTGTCTTTTTAAATCTCGCCAATTTAAGTTCCAGTTCTTCATGCAAAGTTGATGTTCCACCTATACCCCGGGCTGCTCCAGAACCAATTCCGAATTTTTCAATTGCTTCTTTAGCCCGAATTTTGAGCTTAGGATGACTTAAAAGGCCTAAGTAGTTATTTGAACAGAGGTTAATTATTTCTCTTCCTTTTATTTTAACTATAGGCCCCTGAGCACTCTCAAGAATAGTTAAATTTCGGTAGAGATGTTTAGCTTTTATTTCTTCTATCTCTTTTTCTAAGAAATCAAGAGGTTGGTTTTGCATTTTAATCTCCAAATAATTGTTACTCAGGGTAGAGAATAACCTTACCGCAGTTCCCTGATTTCACAAGTTTAATTGCCTTTTCAAATTCGTCAAGTCTCATCTTATGAGTAATGAGAGAATCTATATCTAAACGATTAGAAGTAAGGAGAGAATTAAGTGTGTACCAATTGTCAAACATTTGCCGACCAAAGATACCAAAGATTCTAACACCTTTAGAAATTATATCCTCGGTGATGTTAAGACTGACAGGCTGAGAGGGAAATCCCATTAAGGAAACTCTGCCCCCGCTTCTTAAGACCTTTAATCCTTGCTTTAGGGCTTGAGGATTCCCCGACATTTCTAAAACTACATCCACTCCGATGTTTCCAGTCAGTTCCATGATCCTCTCTATTACTTCTGATTTCTTAGGGGAAAGAGCCTCAGTTGCTCCCATTTGTCTGGCTAATTTTAATCTGAATTCATTTGGTTCCACGGCAAAGATTGAAGTTGCTCCTGAAGCCCGGGCAATAGCAATTGCTCCCAAGCCAACAGAGCCACAGCCAAAGACAGCCACTGACCTTCCAGAAACTCCTTCAATAAGAGTGGCGTGAAGAGAATTTCCCAGGGGTTCCTGAATAGCAGCTATCTCTAAAGGAATTGTGGCATCCGTCTTCCAGAGACAGGACTCGGGTAGAGCCACATATTCAGCAAATGTACCATCAATATGAACACCCACAATTTTTGTATTTTGACAAAGATTAAAAAGGCCAGTCTGGCATTGAAAACAGCGGCCACAAACGATATGAGTCTCACAGGAAACATAATCACCGACAGTAAAAGTGGTAACTTCTTTACCCACTTCTGCTACCTCACCAGCAAATTCATGGCCCAGGATTCTTGGAGGTTTCATTCTTGCAGAAGCCCAGGGGTCCCAGTCATAAATGTGAATATTTGTTCCACCAATTGCGGTTGCTTTAACCTTTACCAGAACCTCTCCTGGCCCAATCTGAGGAATATTCACCTCGCTTAACTCTGCTCCAGGACCTATTTTAGACTTGATTACGGCTCTCATTGTAAGTTACACCACTCTACTATTGAGAGAGCAATTATCTTAGTCGCCTTTACTATCTCTTCAATTTCCACAAACTCATTTACAGAATGAGCTTTTTTAACATCTCCCGGTCCAAATATTAGTGTAGGGATTTTACCACAGATTACAAAGCGAGAAAGGTCACAGCTCCCTTCCATACCTCTAATTACCGGCTCTTTCTTAGTTATTTTCTTAACATTAGGACCCATAATTTTAACCAGAGGATGGTTATAAGGTATTTCACAAGGATCCAACCAGCTACCAATCATTTTAATATTTGGAGGGTTCTCTCTTAGCCAGGAGTCCTTTTTAAATAGCTCTTTCAGGAATTCCCGAAGTTGATTTAAAACCTTTTCCCTCTTCTCACCAGGAAGTGCTCCATGCCAAACATTAATCTTACACCAATCCGGAACACCTCCCACTTCAAAGTCACCTCCCTGAATAGAGATTACAGCAATTGGGGTTTTAATAGGATATTCAGAAAATAGGGGACTTATCTTTACTTTTTGATTCCGTTCTTCTTCGAGTTCCTGCAGTCCCTCAATAATTTTATACATTTTCTCAATTGCACTCACTCCCAGGTATTTCTGCCCTTCAAAAGCAGAACGACCCTTAACTATTATCTCATATTGTTGACCTCCGGCACAACCAGGCAAAATGGAAAGAGAAGTTGGCTCGGAAAGTATCCCGGCATCTATTTTCCCAATCCTCAGCGAAGTAGCTAATGAGCCATTCATTCCTCCAAATTCTTCATCTACTACACTGGCAAAGATTAGGTCTCCTTTAAGGTTAGCAACTTCTTTAACGCACTCTATAGCCATAATTTGAGCAGCCAGGCCTCCTTTGGCATCAACAGATCCCCTACCATATATTTTTCCTTCAATTATTTCTCCTCCCCAGGGATCATGTTCCCATTTTTCCTTTCCCGGAGAGACAACATCGGCATGAGTAGTCAAAAGTACAGACCTTCCTCCTCCCTCACCTTTTAAGCTCCCAATAACATTTGGTCTACCAGTATAATTACGTCCAGGAACATAGTAAGGGTTATCCTTTATACCTGTAACTTCATCAGGAGTAAACATATCAACATTCATACCCAATTTCTTCAATTTACTGGCTATAAATTCCTGACATTCTTTTTCCTCACCATCAGGAGGTTTGTTTACACTGGGAATTCTCACTAAATTTCCAACAAAACGAATCAAGTCATTCCTCTTTTTCTCAATCAGCTCCATTAATTTATTTTGTATTAAATTTCTCATCTAACTTTAATTTTTAATTATTCATGCAAACCAAGACGTTTCAGGGTCTTAGAACTGGGTATTCCATCCTTATCCCATCCTCGAATTTTGTAGTACTCTTTCAATAATCTCTCCAGTGGAGGGACCTTACCAGCCCGAGGACCTGTCCTGGCAGCCTGAAACATTTTTTTAGGAAGAACATCATACTCTTTTCCTTTTCCATCTCCAATATTTATCATACGTTGAAGATTATGAATGCGCTCTCCTACCTCAAGAAACATTTCTAAAGACCAGTTCCATCCGGTAATAGCATTAAAAATTTCTTTGAGCTCAGTCACAGTTAGATTACCCTCACCCACCATGAAGTCACACATAGATAAAGAGTTCATCAAGGCAGCATAATCCTGAGATTTTACAGCTATATGAGCTTTACCTTCTACATTGAACTGAATAGTCTTGCTTTTATCTATCCCCAGTTCAGGAGCTTCAGTTCCAAACTCATAACCAATTGTTATCCCTCTTTCATGGCTCGAACCAATTGTTCCTGTAGCATAGTTCACTGCAGTGGCCCAAAAAGCTCTAGGATCCCAGGCAGGAAAATCTAAACCTCGAACCTGGACTACTATCTCCTCAGCCTCCTTATTAATTCTACGGGCTGCTCTAAGAGTACCTTCTGCCAGGATATCTCCAAATCCTTCCCTTATACCTATTTTCCTGACAAGTTCCACCAGAGATTTAGCATCTCCCCATTTTACTTCCAGACCATCAGTATCTTCCGCGGTTAACCACCCTCGCTCAAAACATTCCATAGTAAAAGCAACACAACTTCCTGTAGATATTGTGTCCATACCTAAGCGGTTACAGAGATCGTTTGCCTTGGATATAGCTTTCAAATCATCTACTAAGCAGGCACTCCCCATTAAGGACAAAGTTTCATATTGAGGTCCTGGTCTTTTCATAGCATATTCTATAGGGTTCGTGATAATTACTCTACGATGGCAAGCTATATTACAATTCATACAAGCTATAGGTCGCACATTTAATATTTTAGTGTATCTGGGGGCAGTTATCTCCTCAGCCCTGTTCCAGGTATCCCCGCTCCAATACTTAATGGGTAGATTTCCACTTTCTGCAGAAAGCATTATATACAAAGGAGTACCATGATTATGCAGTTCAACAACATTCTTTTTAATTTTCTTTCCACACATTTTCTTAAGCTCAAATACTTTCTGAGCATCAAAAACTTCACACTTTTTAGTTCCATAAACAACTACTGCTTTTAAGTTTTTTGAACCCATCACTGCACCAATGCCAGTTCTACCCGCATAACTATGATCATCGGCAGCTATGCAGGCAAATCTAACCAGTTTTTCTCCTGCCGGTCCAATGGTAACAACACTGGCTCGTTTTTCTGCTACATCCTTTTTTAATTCATCCAATACTTCCATAGTATCCATTCCCCAAAATCTACTACCATCCCTAATTTCTGCACCTTTATCGTGAATCCATAAATAGACAGGCTGGTTAGCCTTTCCTTGAATAATGAGAGCATCGTATCCGCACCTTTTAAACATAGGAGCCCAATTGCCACCTCCGGCGCTGTCTCCCAAAGTACCAGTTAAGGGAGACTTAGAGATCACACTAAATTTCCCCGAACCCCAGAAGTTAGCTGCCTGCCAGGGACCAACAGCAAAAACTATTCTATTTTCGGGGTCAAATGGATCCATATTCGGATTTGACTCTTCATAAATAACTTTAGCACCAAATCCCGATCCTCCGATAAATTGTTTAAAAACAGAGGAGAGAATCTCCTCTTCAGTTACTCGCTCATTACTCAAGTCTACCCTAAGAATTTTTTCCCAGTAACCATTATTTCGCATTTTTGCCTCTTCTACATATTATCCTTTGTATCTTGGTGACTTAGTGACTGAACTGTTACCTTTTTATAACTCTTTAATGTTCTCCTTGATCTTTTTTAGCGCTCTTGCTATATCATCAATATCTTCTTTATCTCCCAATAATAAATTTTGGGTAAGCCAGACTGCCTCCTCACCACAGGCTTTCTCTGCAACAGGACATTTTTCTTTAAAATCATTATAATTGATTGTTTTACTGTAGTGCTGACAGTCTGCAGGACAACCCTTAGGGAAAAAATCCTTATTGAGAAACATTGGATTGCTGTAAATAGGAAAATCATAGCCTCCGGTTGCTGGTATTCCCTCTGCAGTTAAAGCATCAACAAATTTATTTCTATGCACACCGCTAAACTTAGCAGAATCGTATCTAAATATATAAAGATAATAGCTACGGATTGTTATCCTGGGATCAATCTCCAGTGGTTTTATCCCCTCAATCTGAGAGAGGTTTTCTGTTAAATACTCTGCATTTTCCATTCTCTTGAGATTTAGTTCCTCCAATCTTTCTAACTGAACTAACAGAACTGCGGCCTGGAGCTCTGACATTCGGTAGTTCCAGCCAAGTCTATAAATCTCATACCAGGGACGCCCTTCAACTCTACCATAATGATGATAGGAAAAACAAAGATCGGCTAATTCCTTATCATTACTAATAACTATTCCTCCCTCACCGGCAGTCATATTTTTCGACTGTTGAAAACTAAACATTCCTATATCTCCAAAGCTTCCGGCCATCTTTTTTCCATCCCACTGCACACCATGAGCATGGGCAGCATCCTCTATCACCTTTAAATTGTATTTTCTGGCAATCTCCCCTATTTTTTCCATATCAGCTAAGTTTCCCCCAAAATGAACAGGAATTATTGCCCTGGTCCTCTCTGTAATAGCTTCCTCAATTCTATCAGGATCAATATTGTAAGTGGTAGGCTCTATATCCACGAAAATTGGGATAGCATTATTCTGCAATACGCAGGTGGCTGTGGCTACAAAAGTGTAGGGGGGAACAATTACCTCATCTCCTGGCCCAATGCCAATGGCTTTAACTGCAATGTCTAAGGCTCCCGATCCGCTGGATGTTGCTACTGCGTAGTTTACTCCATGGTACTTGGCAAACTTCTCTTCAAGTTCCTCAACCCTGGAGCGGCCACTCACCTTTTCTGCTCCAAGCTCAATTGTGCTATAGGCTCCTCTCCACCAATTACCCGATTCCACAACCTCAACTACTGCCTTAACTTCTCTTTCATCATGAACAGGCCATGATGGGAAAGGCTTCATCCTTACCGGTACTCCTCCCCTTATTGCCAATTTACTCATTTGACACTCCTCATTGTATTTTTCAGAAAAACGGGTATAAGAGTTGTTTTAAAACCATGCTCTGCAATTTATAGTATTAGCAATAAAATCTTCGTTTTTTTGGCAAGAAGTTTTATACTGTTTCGAAATGTTTCAGACCTTATGAGACTCAGAAAAAAATATCAAGGCTTTATTTGATTTGCGGTTTACCGCGCGCTGGGAGCCTGGTGAAAAACCCAAATATTGTAGTGGTCCGATTTATCGGACCTCTTAGCAAAGCAGGTTTCATAAATGAAACCTCTACGAAAAACCACTTTATCACCAGGTTCCTATATGCTAATTATATTATCTTTTTCTGTTATGTCAATTTTTTTAGTATTGATGCTGGATATGTTAGAGAATGAGGTTGTCTGCGGGAAAACTTAGATACCAGTAAACTAAATATAGCAAATATGAAAAAGGAATATCAAATCCTATCTTAACTTATTGGCTGGCGGGTGGTTGGAGTTAACAATATTAAATTTTACGGATAAATCACAAGTAGTTTGAGTGAGGGTAAAATGAAGCCATAACTGTTTATTATGTGGGTTAATGTTTAACGACTTTAACAATTACATTTTGATTTTTCTCAAATGCATCTATAAAACGATCAATATCTCGAATAAAGCCCACATCATAGACGATAAAAAAGAGATTTCCATATTTAGTCTGATAGACTAAAATGTCATCGTTTATTTCCGCAATTATTTCTTTCTCTCTTCCTACCCTTGCACACAATTTAATATCCATTGCAAGATCAATTTTCTGAATAGTGAAATCTGGAATATATGCTTTTGAAGAGTATTCAATATGTTCTATTTCTCTTGAGTAAGGTATATCAGCGCCTATAAGAAGATTCTCGAATGCATCTTGAATTTCTTTCTCACAAGTGGGTTTCTTTCGTATAGTTTTTCGTAACTTTCGCTCTGTGATGTTAATAATCCTAATAATAGCACTTGACTCCGGCACCGTGTCCTTACCCTGATAAACAGAAATAATATCAGTACGTTTAAGGTGATCTGAGGCAGCTTGCAAAAGACCTCTTGCACTTTCTAATTGGCTTAGATAGGCAGCTTGGTGCCTTTTTTCTAATGCAGCTTGTGGGTTTCAGCTTCCCTCTGGATCGGTGGGTCCACCTATTAAAATACTACCTGTTTCCGACCATGGAAATGAAGCAAAAGTGAGATAATAGCGTGAATTTCTGCCAAAAACTTCTTCCAAAAATGCAAGAGTTCTGGCAACCCAACGCATATGGTCTGCAGAGTGCCTATGCTGTGTATAAAGATTATCGATTTCTTTAATGAGTGTCTCTAATTCACTCAAAGCTGTTTCTTTTGTCCATGACTTCATAGGGATCTCCTAACTTTTATAACGAATATAATCTTCGTCTGAATAAAATAAAAAATTTGTTTATTTACTCACCACTTATTCAAAAACTCCATAATCGCATCGTCTGAGGATAGATTAAGGTAAATCTCAGTGGTTGTCAATCGGTCGTGACCTAAGAGGGTTTGCAGGGCTCTGGTGGACATTCCTTTTTTGATGCAGTTGACTGAGAAGGTGTGGCGAAGGACATGAGGACTAACTGGTTTTGAGATGCCAGCTTTATTAGCTACCTTCTTTACCGTTCTTTCGACTGTTCTTTTGATCATCCCGGTATTGTTGTTTTCAGCAAAGTGGTACTCAAATAATCTCCTCACCCTCTCTGTCATAGGGATGATCCTTTCTTTTGGTTTTTTTACCATAGGAACCACCCTTGCCATAGATAACCAGTCTTCTTTCCTGCCACTGGATATTGTCTTTCTTGAGGTTAGCAAATTCAGATAATCTTAGACCTGTATCTAAAAGCGTCCAGACCACAAACTTTTCCCGGAAAGTATCACAGGCATTAGTGAGTTTGTTTACCTCATCGTTATTTAACGGTCCTCTTTTATATTGGTAGGGCATAGGTTTTCTCTTAACGTTTTGCGGATAAAAGAAGTTGCCAAAGGCAACT